>USHZ01000079.1 GCA_900554595.1 uncultured Collinsella sp.
CCTTCTTCATCTGCTCGATTTGCGTTGCAGACTTAATCTTGATCATAGACCGAGAGCCTCTTTGACATCCCCGTACACGGTCTCGCGAGCCTGGTCACCGTTGACCGACTTGAGCAGACCCTGGCCACGATAGTAGTCGACGAGCGGACTCGTGGACTTCTCGTAGACGTCGAGACGGTTCTTGATGGTCTCGGGCTTGTCGTCGTCGCGCTGATACATCTCGCCACCACACTTGGGGCAGGTAGCATCGGCAGCGGTGCCGGTGTAACCGCAGGCGCGGCAGGTGCGACGCGAAGACAGACGGTCGATGATGACCTCGGGGGCCACATCGACCAGAAGGGCGCAGTCGATCTCGCGACCCATGCCGGAGAGCTCGGAATCGAGCGTCACAGCCTGGGCGGTGTTGCGCGGGAAGCCATCGAGGATAAAGCCCTGCTGTGCGTCATCGGCGGCAAGGCGCTCCTTGACAAGGTCGATCACGAGCTGGTCGGGAACGAGCTCGCCGGCGTCCATGTACTTCTTAGCCTGAATACCAAGCTCGGTGCCACCCTTGACGGCAGCACGCAGCAGGTCGCCCGTGGAAATGTGAGCGACGCCGAACTCGGCGACGAGCTCCTGTGCGACGGTGCCCTTGCCGGCACCCGGAGCTCCGAGCAATACGAGGTTCATGAGCAATCCTCCTCTAGCCTATTTAAAGAATCCATCGTAATCATACATCTTGATCTGGCCTTCGAGCTTATCGACCGTGTCGAGCACGACGCCGACCATGATGAGGATGGACGTGCCGCCAAATGCCTGGATCAGCTGGTTACCCGTGAAGGAGAAGATAATCGAAGGCACGATGGCGATGAGCGCCAAAAAGACTGCGCTGGGAAGCGTGATCTTGTTGAGCGCGTTCTTGATGTAGGCCGCGGTAGCCCTACCCGGACGGACGCCCGGAATAAAGCCGCCCTGCTTCTTAAGGTTGTCGGCCGTGTCATCGGGGTTGAACACCATGGAGGTGTAGAAGTACGCGAAGAACACGATGAGGACAACGTTAAGCACCCAGTTGAGCCAACCGGTCGAAAGCGCGGAGGCAACTGCCTGAATCCAGCCGATGCCGGGGAAGAACACGGCAATCTGAGCCGGGAAGTACAGCAGCGCCGAAGCGAAGATGATCGGCACGACGCCCGCGGTGTTGACCTTGATGGGCAGGTAGGTAGTCTGGCCACCCATCATGCGACGGCCCACGACGCGCTTGGCGTAGGAGACCGGGATGCGGCGCTGGCCGCGCTCAAGGAAAACGATCAGCGGGATGACCAGCAAGATGATGGCGCAGATGATCACCATGGTGATGATGCCACCGGCGTTACCCTCGGTGCTGGAGAAGATCGCCTGCGGAAGACCGGCCATGATGTTCGCGAAGATGATAAGCGACATGCCATTGCCGATACCACGCTGGGTGATGAGCTCACCAATCCACATGATCAGCATGGCGCCCGCGGTGAGCGTACCGACGATCATGAGGTCGAAGATGATCTCGGGAGCACCGGCACCGTTGAAGCTAATGCCGAAGCTCTTAAAGAGGAAGAGGTAACCCACGGAGTTGAGGATAGCCAGAGCCAAGGTGAGGTAACGCGAATACTGCGTAATCTTGGTCTGACCGACCTCGCCCTCGCGGGCAAGCTCATGCAGGGAAGGCACGACGGCCTGGAGCATCTGGAGGATAATCGAGCTCGTGATGTACGGCATGATGCCCAAAGAGAACACCGAGACATAGCTCAACGCGCCACCAGAGAAAAGATTCAGGAGGGCCATAGCACCTGCGGCGACCGAGTTGCTCCCGGTCGAGAAAAGGCCCAGCATCCCCTGGAAGGGAATGCCGGGCACAGGAACGTGCGCACCAATGCGGTACACGACGAGCATAGCTATGGTAAAAAGAATCTTTTCGCGCAGTTCTTTGATGCGGAAAGCATTCTTAAGACCATTTAGCACGGCAGCTCGACCTTTCCGCCGGCGGCCTCGATCTTGGCCTGCGCAGAAGCGCTGACCTTGTCGACCTTGACCGTGAACTTCTTGGTGAGCTCACCATTGCCGAGCACCTTGACGGGCTCGAACTCGCTCTTGGTGATGCGAGCGGCCTTAAGAGCGGCACCGTCGATCACAGCGCCGTCCTCGAACTTACGCTCGAGACGCTCGACGTTGACAGCGGTGTACTCGATACGACGGGGGTTGCGGAAGCCCGGAAGCTTGGGCAGGCGCATAGCCAGCGGAGTCTGGCCACCCTCGAAGCCGGCACCCTTGGTGCCGCCAGAGCGGGAACCCTGGCCCTTCTGGCCGCGGCCAGAAGTGGTGCCGTGACCCGAAGAATTGCCACGGCCGACGCGCTTGCGGTTCTTGGTGGAACCGGGCGCGGGAGTAAGATCGTGAAGCTGCATTTGCTACTCCTCTACAATCTCGACAAGGTGCTTGACCTTGAAGATCATGCCGCGGACGGACTCGTTGTCAGCAATCTCGCGAACCTCGCGGATCCTGTGGAGACCGAGGGCACGGACAGTACGGACCTGGTCCTGCTTGCAACCGTTGGTGCTGCGGACCTGCTTGATCTTGATGGTGTCAGCCATGCTTAGTTCTCCTTACCGACGAACATCTCGGAGACCGTCAGGCCACGGCGAGCCGCGACGTCCTCAGGGCTGGAGAGCTCCTTGAGGCCCTCGACGGCAGCCTTGATGATGTTGAGGCCGTTGTCGGTACCGAGGGACTTGGACAGGACGTTCTTGATGCCAGCAAGCTCGAAGAGGGGACGCACAGCGCCGCCGGCGATAACGCCGGTACCCTCGACAGCGGGCTTGATGATGATGCGGCCGGCACCAAAGTGACCGAGAACCTCGTGCGGGATGGTGCCCTCTTCGGTCACCGGCACGTGGAACATGTTCTTCTTGGCATCGAGAGACGCCTTGGAGATGGCCAGGGGCACCTCAGCGGACTTGCCCATGCCAACACCGACGTTGCCCTTGCCGTCGCCAACGACGACGAGAGCGACGAGGCTCATGCGACGACCACCCTTGACGGTCTTCGACACGCGGTTGATGTAAACGACGCGCTCCTCGAACTCGGAGGCCTCGCGCTGCTGCTTCTGATTACGAGCCATGTGCTACATACCTCCTAGAACTCGAGACCGGCGGCACGAGCACCGTCGGCGAGGGCCTTGACGCGGCCATGGTAGATACGGCCACCACGATCGAAGGCGACCTTGGTGATGCCGGCCTCGATGGCGCGCTTGCCAACGAGCTGACCGACCTTCTCCGCAGCCTCCTTGTTCGAGGTGTGGGTGCCCTTGAACTCGGCCTCGAGGGTCGAGGCGGAGACGAGCGTCAGGCTGGAGCCCTTGCTGTCGTCGATGATCTGGGCATAGATGTTGGCGTTAGTACGGGTCACGCGAAGACGCGGACGCTCGGCGGTACCCGAGACCTTGCCGCGAACACGACGCTGACGACGCTTGAGGCCTTCCAGCTTCGCCTTATGCTTGTTCATACGTAAACTCCTAAAAAGGTTGATCTTGCCAGCACCTGACGGGGTGCTGGTCTTATGCGAGTGAGTCGGTTACGACTACTTGGCGGCCTTACCCAGCTTGCGGCGGATGTGCTCGCCAACGTAGTGGATACCCTTGCCCTTGTAAGGCTCGGGAGGACGATGGCCGCGGATCTCAGCGGCGATCTGACCGACCTGCTGCTTGTTGATACCCTTGACGTTCACGTGGGTGTTGTCGGGAACCTCGAAGGTGATGCCCTCGGGAGCCTCGACGATCACGGGATGCGAGAAGCCCAGGGAGAACTCGAGGTTCTTGCCCTTCTGCTGCACGCGGTAACCGACGCCGGCGAGCTCGAGCTTCTTCTCGAAGCCCTCGGAAACGCCAACAACCATGTTGTGGATGAGGGCGCGGGTGAGGCCGTGGCGGGCACGGGTCTCACGCTCGTCGTCGGGACGGGAAACGGTGAGGACGTTGTCCTCGACGTTGATAGCGAGCTTCTCAAAGACATCGAGCTCGAGCTGGCCCTTGGGGCCCTTGACGACAACGTTGTTGCCGTTGACTGCCACTTCGACTCCGGCGGGAATCTGGACAGGCTTATTACCGATACGAGACACGGTGATCTCCTTTCCTTCTACCTACCGAGCGAATTACCAGACGTAAGCGATGATCTCGCCGCCGACGTTGTGCTTGCGAGCATCGCGGTCGGTCATGACGCCATGGCTGGTGGAAATAATGGCGGTACCAAGGCCACCGCGGACGCGGGGCATGTCGGCAACGCCGGTGTACTTACGCAGGCCCGGCTTGGAAATGCGGCGGATGCCGTTGATGACCTTAGCCTTCTTGGGACCATACTTAAGCGTGATGTGCAGAGTCTTCTGGGGAACGGTGTCCTCGACATCGTAGCCCTCGATGTAGCCCTCCTCGTGCAGAACACGAGCGATCTCGACGAGCTTCTTGCTGCTCGGCATGGAGACCGTGGCCTTGTTCACAGAGTTAGCGTTACGGATGCGCGTAAGCATATCTGCGATCGGGTCTGTAAGGTTCATACAGATTCTCCTTCGTTCTTGATGAACACGTGCTCTTGGTTCTTCGCCGCCCTTAACGGCAAAGCCTAACTAGCGCGTTTTCCCTGTTCCAAACGGATGCTTGAAACGCTGGTAGTGACTTACCAGCTGGCCTTCTTAACGCCGGGAAGCTCGCCCTTGAGTGCAAGCTCGCGGAAGCAGACACGGCACAGGCCGAACTTGCGGTACACAGAGTGCGGACGGCCGCAGCGCTGGCAGCGCGTGTACTCACGAGTAGAGAACTTCTGCTTGCGATTGCACTTGACGATCATCGATGTCTTAGCCACTTATATCCTCCTCACATAGAGTATTGTTCGCCCCAAGCGCCGCCCCCTTGTGGGAACGGCGCTTATAGGGCAGGTGAACCTATTTCTTGAACGGGAAACCGAAGGCGTCCAGAAGGGCCTTGGCCTCCTCATCGGTGTTGGCGGTGGTCACGAAAGTGATGTCCATACCACGCTGGTGATCGACGGAATCGAAATCGATCTCGGGGAAGATGAGCTGCTCGGTGACGCCCATGGAGAAGTTACCACGGCCGTCGAAGCTCTTAGCGGAGATGCCGCGGAAGTCGCGGATACGGGGGATCGCGACGGAGGTCAGACGATCGAAGAACTCCCACATACGGTCGCCACGCAGGGTAACCTTGCAGCCGATCGGCATACCAGCGCGCAGGCGGAAGGTAGCGATGGACTTGCGGGCACGGGTGATCATCGGCTGCTGGCCGGTGATGGCGCGCAGGTCGCGCACGGCACCGTCGATGGCCTTGGAATCGGTAGCGGCCTCGCCGACACCCATGTTCACGACGATCTTCTCAAACTTGGGGATCATCATGACGTTCTCGTACTGGAACTTGTCCTGAAGCTGCTGCTTGACCTCGTTGTTGTACTTGGTCTTCAGACGCGGCACATACTTCTCTTCTGCCATTGTTCACTCCTTCTTGGGGTTTTAAGCACGGGGCGTGGCCACAGTGGGTTGTCCTCGTGCCTCCTGGCTGCATCCGCGCCGCTCATGGCATTTCGCGGTTTGGACTCGACGCAGCAGGAGCCGACAAAACAATCGGTACTATACGCGCATTGGGTGCGTATTTCCAGAAAAACCTCGTCTGCCTGCACAACTCCACAACTCCCCCGCACAAATGGGTCCCTAGGGCACGGAGGAAAACAGCAGTTGCGGTGAAATAGGGATGTTTGGCGGCCCAACAGGCTTAAACAGTCCGTATTTCACCGCAACTAATATATGGGGATGCGATTAGCGCTTGCGGGGGACGAGTTTGGTGCGGCGCAGGCGGATCATCTCGGCGGCGATGGAGATAGCGATCTCCTCGGGGTCCTCGGCCTCGATGGCGACTCCGATCGGCAGGTGCAGCTCGCCGATTTGCTCCTGCGTAAAGCCCTCCTGCTCCAGGCGGGCGCGCACAAAGGCCGTCTTGCGGCGCGAACCCAGACAGCCCAGGTAGGCAGGCTTGGCACGCATGGCCTGAATCACCACGTCGATATCGGACTTGTGACCCGCCGTGGCGACGACCACCAGGTCGCGCGGGCCGATGGGGCACTGCTTGCTCAGGTTCTTGTAGTCGACCAGACGACGGTCGTAGACACCGGGCACCCATTCGGGGGTCAGCGTGCCGGGGCGGTCGTCGCAAGCCACGACGGCAAAACCCGCCGCCGTGAGCACCCGCGCCGTCGCGGCGCCCACGTGGCCGCAGCCAAAGATGTAGGTCAGGCCCTCGGGGCAGAGCGTCTCGATGTGCGCCGCGGGAATCTCGGAGGCCGCGTTGGTGTAGGTGACCTTACTCCCCTCCTCCACCAGCGAAAGCCCGGGGCAGCCTGCAATGGTGCGGCGCGATTCCTCGCCATGGTACTCGGCCACATCGCCCTCGAGCGCACTCGCGACAAACGGCCCAAAGTCGATGACGAAGTCGCCGATGCGCCGATAGGCCAAGACGTCGGCAATTTCCTGGAACAACGGTGCCTGGGTTGCATCCAGATGCAGGTAGCACAGGCAGATGACTCCACCGCAGATCATGCCGGTATCGGAGTTCTCGCCGCCCATGGTGTAGCGGACCAGACGCGACTGTCCCGCGCTCAGGAGCTCGCGCGCCTCATCCAGCGCAAAGAGCTCAATCTTGCCGCCGCCGATAGTGCCCGCCTGGCTACCATCGGCAAAGACAGTCATCCATGCGCCCACGCCGCGCGGTGACGACCCCGCCGTACCGGCCACGACCACGAGCTCGCACGTCTCGCCAGCACGCAGGGCGGCAAGCGCAGCATTCACAACATCGAGCTTTTCCATTGCCGCCTTCTATCCTCTAAAGACATCGGTGAGCATAGCGAGTGCCTCGAGCACGCCGCCGCCGACCGACGTCGCTTTGTCCGAAATGTAGTTGATATAGCTGGCATCACCGCGCGGATCGACATCGGCGCATTTAAAGCCCTCAGTCACCTGCACGCCGTTCGCCAAAAGCCCGCGCAGACAGCCATCGATCTGCGTGCACATGGGCGTATCGCCCGCGTAGCCAATCACATCTCCGGCGCTCACGATGTCGCCGATTACGCGGTCGGACCGAAACACGCCGGCGGCGGGGCTGTGGATAACGCGCTCCTTGCCATAGCCGGCGATAATGCCCGGCACGCCCGTGTTGGGCTGGGGCGAACCTTGGGTAATGACACGGCCGAGAAAATGCCCGCGCATGGTCTCAACCACGGCGTCGCAGTCAACCGGCGCGGTAAAGCCCGGCCCCACGGCGATGACGGCAGGCGCCATGTCGCGCGTGGTACCCAGGTTGCGCTTGGCCAAAATCGCGTCGACCACGGCAGCTGGTTTCAGCTCGCCGAGCATCTTGGCCTGGGGGTCCACCACAACGGCGACGTCTCCAGCCTCGGTAATCGCAAGCGCCTCTGCCGGCGTCTGCGCCAAGCGAGCGCAAATGCCTTCGACCTCGACCTCGCCCAAGCGAATGGCCTCACAAAAACTGATTGTGCGGCGGATGCACGTGGGAACCGCGATATCGGCCATAACGACCGACACGCCGGCGCGCACCAAGCGAGCGGCGACGCCCGTTGCGATATCGCCAGCGCCGCGAACATAAACGAGCATTCCCGGGGCACCTCCCTGTGCTACGGTTTGAGCAGAGCAAAGCGGTTCGACCGCTACTCTGATGATTATTTATTATCACAGTATTATACGGCGGTGAACAGATGGAAACGACGAGCGGAAACCTTGCCTCCGCGCTCAAGATCGAGCCGGGCATTACCGCAATTATCGGCAGCGGTGGCAAGTCGACCCTGCTAAAGACGCTCGGCCTTGAGCTTATGCGCGCTGGCGGCCGCGTGCTCCTCTGTACCACCACACACATGTTTCCCGTCGCCGGCGTGCCATGGGACGGGTCGAGCCGTCGTCTGGACGCCGCGCCTTGGAAGCCGGGCGCTGCACATGTACCCGGTTGCACCTGCGAGGCATGCACGGGCATGAGCCGCGGAAGTATCTGCCAGGCGGGTGTTTTGGACCCGGAGACAGGCAAGCTCTCCGCCCCCGCCGAGCCGCTCGACGAGCTGGCGCAGCGCTTTGATTATGTGTTGGCCGAGGCGGACGGCAGCAAACGGCTCCCGCTCAAGGCCCACGCCGCCTGGGAGCCGGTAATTCCCGCCGCCACGGCAAACGTTGTCTGGGTCGTCGGCGCCTCGGGGCTGGGCAAGCGCGTCGCCGAGGTTGTCCACCGCCCCAAGCTCTTCTGCGAGCGCTGCGGTTGCGAACCCACCGACGCTGCCACCCCAGAGCGCGTCGCCATGGTGCTCAATGCCGAGCTGCAGATGCTGAAGCTCAACAATGCCCGCATCATGCTCAACCAAGTCGACACGCTCAGCGACCCCACGATGGCTGACCGCTTCGAGGCAGCCCTCGACCGTCTCATCGTCGCCAGCAGCCTCAAGGGGTAGCTAAAAGAGCCCCGTCCCAAATTAGCTACCCTGACGGCATCCTTGCTGCTAACGGGGGACGTAGCGGCCGGGTTGGGCTCCGGTGGGCTCGCCGTCGCGCGCAGCCAGCACGCCGTTCACAAACACGGCCTTGGCGCGGCCGTGCGCCTCAAAGCCCTCGAGCGGCGTGTAGTCCACGGCCTGATGCTGCGTCGCGGCGCTGATCGTCCAGCGCGCCTTGGG
The DNA here is from genome assembly GCA_900554595.1 of uncultured Collinsella sp. Taxonomy (GTDB): domain Bacteria; phylum Actinomycetota; class Coriobacteriia; order Coriobacteriales; family Coriobacteriaceae; genus Collinsella. The sequence goes on from USHZ01000079.1 coordinate 8,733, forward strand.
ATCCCATACGCACACGTCGGCATCGGCACCCTCGGCAAGACAGCCCTTGCGCGGATACATGCCAAAGACGCGCGCCGGGTTCTCGCTCATCAAGCGGCACAGATCCTCGGGGCCCAGCTG
>USHZ01000080.1 GCA_900554595.1 uncultured Collinsella sp.
GCCGATAAGACCGGCCCCTTGCTCTCGCAGGCTGGCATGACCTGGGCGCTCCTGACGGGCGCCACGCCGGCGGCCGAGCGTGAACAGATTCATGCTCGGCTCCAGTCTGGCGAGCTCGACGTGCTCTTTGGTACCCATGCGGTGCTTTCGGAGAACGTCACGTTCAAGCATTTGTCGCTTGTGGTGATCGACGAGCAGCACCGCTTTGGCGTGGGCCAGCGTAACGCTCTGCGCGAAAAAGGCCCTGGTGCCGACTTGCTGGTTATGACTGCCACGCCGATCCCGCGCACGTTGGCGCTTTCGGTGTACGGCGACCTGGATACGAGCATCATCCGCCATCGTCCCGTTCCGGGTGCCGGCGTGACGACGCGCGTCCTCACCGAGTCAAGTCGCGACCTGGCCTATGGCGCCATTCGCGAGGCGCACGAAAAGGGTCAGCAAGCCTACGTGATCTGTCCGCTCGTGGAGCCGAGCGATTCGGCCGATGAGCTGGAAGACGTACCCGGTATTGCCCGCGACGACGAGGGCCGCGTGACCGTGCCTGTGCCGCTGCACGATACGGCAACCGAGCTCGACCGGCTGCGTCTTGCGTTGCCGGGGCTTACCGTCGAGCGTCTTCATGGCCGCATGCCGGCGGGGGAGAAGGACCGGGTCATCGATGCCTTTAAGCGTGGCGAGATTGATGTGCTCGTCTCGACCACGGTGGTCGAGGTGGGCGTTGACGTGCCCAATGCCACCGTCATGGTCATCGAGAATGGCGAGCGCTTTGGTTTGGCGGCCTTGCACCAGCTGCGTGGGCGCGTAGGCCGCGGCAGCGTGTCGGGCACGTGCCTGGTCATGACGCACTCCAAGGGCAACGGCGGCGCGTCGGCGGCACAAGACCGCCTCCAGTCGCTCGAGAAGACCTCGGACGGCTTTACGCTCGCCCAGATGGACCTGCGTCTGCGTCACGAGGGTGAAATCCTGGGTTACCGCCAGCATGGCGGCGTGACCTTGCGCTTTGTTGACCTCGATGCCGACGAGGAATTGATCGAGTGGGCCCATTTGGACGCGGTCGAGCTCTTGCGGTATGCTTGCAACCTTGACTCTGTGGCGACGCGTCCCTTGCGCGATGCGGTCGCCACGCGGTATCGACACATCTTTAAGGAGGTCAGCGGAGGATGAGAATCATCGGCGGCGAATGGCGCGGTCGTAAGATCGAGGAGCCCCGTGGTCGCGATGTCACCCGCCCCACGACCGATCGCGTGCGCGAGGCGTGCGCATCTATGGTCATGTCGGCATTCGACTTCGATCTGGACGAGGTCCGCGTGCTGGATGCCTTTGGCGGCTCCGGTGCCTTGGGCATCGAGATGCTCTCGCGTGGTGCCCGCTCGCTCTCCACGTTCGAGATCGATCGGAATGCCGCGCGGCTCATTACTAAGAATATCGAGTCGCTCTGCCGTGACCGTGCGCGCTGGCGCGTCGTTACCGGCGATGTACTGTCGAGTGCCTCGCGCGGCCGCGTGCCGGGCGGTCCCTTTGACCTGGTCCTGCTCGACCCGCCCTATGCTTTTGGTGCTGAGCCAGTCGAGGAACTGTTGCAAAACCTAGCTCAGCAAGGCTTGCTGGCACCAGGTGCCTATGCGCTCTTTGAGCATGCTGCCGCCGATGCGGGTGCGCATCCGGCAGGCTTTGAGACCGTGCGTGAGAAGCGTTACGGAATAACCTCGGTCGACCTGCTTCGTTGGGTTGGCAACGGCGAGGATGATGGCAACGATAGCGACGCACCCACGGAGGATGCCCATGAGCGACACCATTAACCGCGTAATCGTCCCGGGCACCTTCGATCCCATCACTTTTGGCCACATCGACGTGATTCGCCGTGCCCGCCGCATCTTTCCCAGCGTGATCGTTGCCGTTGCCGAGTCGCAGGGCAAAAACGGCGTCGGCACCACGTTTATGCTCGACGAGCGCGTGGCGCTGGCACGTGAGGCGCTCGGTGATATTGACGGCGTCGAGGTGCTGCCCTTCACCGGCCTTTTGGTCGATTTTGCCCGCGAACAGGGAGCAGGAGCCGTGGTCAAGGGTCTGCGTGCCATGACCGACTTTGAGTACGAGCTGCAGCAGGCCGACCTCAACTACCGCCTGGATAACGAGCTGGAGTCCATCTTTGTCATGAGTGCGCCGCAGTACGGTTATATCTCGAGCTCGGTGGTTCGCCAGATTGCCTCGCTCGGTAGCGACGTCTCTAATTTTGTTCCGCCCAATGTGGTCAAGGCGCTCAAACATCGCTTTTCGTGACGTTTTTTAATGCCTGGTGGCATGTGGTAAACTAACACGATGATATGTTACCTATGAAAGGAGACCGGATGCCGGGCGAGAATTTTCCTGGCGACAGGATCGTGAGTCTTGTCGACGAGCTCGAGGGGCTCATCGAAGAGGCTAAGACGCCGTTCGGCAAGAACGCCCAAATGAAGGTTATCGACGCCGACGTCTTCTTTAACATCCTCGACGAGATCCGCATGAGCTATCCCGAGGAATGGCAGAAGTCCCGCCGTATCCTCAAGGAGCGCGAGGAGCTTATGGCTTCCGCCGCCGCTCAGGCCGATTCCATCATCGCCGATGCTCAGCAGCAGGCCCTCACCATTGCCGGTGAGCAGGAGATCGTTCGCTTAGCGCAGCAGCAGGCCGACGATATTCGCGACCGTGCCCAGCAGTATGAGCGCGAGACGCGCTATGCCGCCGAGGATTACGCCGAGCAGGTCTTTACGCACCTCGAGGAGAACCTCAAGAGCCTGACCGGCACGGTGACCCGTTGCCGTCAGCAGCTCAACGAGGGTGCCGCCCAGCAGAATGGTCAGTGGTAATGGCTGAGTTCCCGAGCGTTACCGTCGATCTTTCCGAGCAGCTCGAGTTTCCCGGAGACTCGTACCCGCTGACCGGTAAGGTCGATGTCGCCACCTATACGGTGGGCGAGAAGGAGTACCAGCTACAGGACGGCATTGACTACGATGTGGTCTTTACCAATGCCGGCACCGGTGTTCTGCTTACGGGCATGGTCCGCGCGCACGCAACCGGTGAGTGCGACCGTTGCCTGGAGCCCGCTTCGTTTGATATTGCCGGTGAGATCGAGGAATTCTATCTCTTTAACGAGCCCGAGGACCCCGAGGCCTACGAAGATGGCTACGAGTTACTGGGCGAGGATCGCATCGTCGATCTGGGTGAGCCTATCAACGACGCGGTCGTCATGGACACGCCGTTCGTTGTCCTGTGCAAGCCCGATTGTCGCGGCCTATGCCCCACTTGCGGCATCAATCTCAACGTCGAGCAATGCGATTGCGCCGCTCAAGCAGAGGCCGACTGGGTCGCTGCCACGGAAAATCCATTTGCAGCATTGAAGAATCTCAAGCTTGACGAGTGAAACTGTGGTAGTATCGCTACTTGCGCGTAATCGCCACACTGGATAGTTCATAAGGAAGGTCACTATGCCCGTACCTAAACAAAAGCAGGGTCGTATCCGCACTCACACCCGCCGTTCCGCCAACATGAAGATCTCGGCTGCGGCTCAGTCCACGTGCCCCCGTTGCGGTGCTGTCAAGCTCCCGCACCACGTGTGCCCCAGCTGCGGTTTCTACAAGGACCGCGAGGTTATCGTTACCGAGTAACTGTATACTCTGGATGCGATGCCGTTCCAACTGGAACCACAATGGCCGGCTCAATGAGTCGGCCATTTTTGTATAAGGAGCATATGAAATGAGTAACGTTCGCGTTTGTGTAGACGTTGTGGGTGGAGACGAGAAGCCCCAGGTTGTCCTCGACGGTATCGAGGCGGCGCTTGCGGCGGATCCCGATATCGAGGTCTTGGCCGTCGGTCCCGCAGAGATCGTGAACCCCTTTGCCGCGGCTCACGCTCGTGTTGAGGCCTTGGAGGCGCCCGATGTCATCGCCATGGATGACGATCCCATTCGAGCCGTGATGACCAAGCGCAAGTCCTCGATCGTGCTTGCCTGCCGCGCTATCAAGAAGGGTAACGCGGACGCCTTCTTCTCCGCCGGCTCCACCGGCGCCATGACCGCCGCCGCTACCGCCTACGTGACGCCGTTTCGCTATCAGGCCGAGGGCAAGAAACAGCCTGTGCGTCCGTGCCTCACCAATGCACTGCCCAACCGCGCCGGCGGCCTGACGGTTCTGTGCGACATGGGCGCCAACCCCGATGTCGAGGTCGACGACATGGTGCGTTTTGCCCAGATGGGTCGCGCCTATGCGCGCGTCGTCTTGGGCATTGAGCATCCCCGCGTGGGCCTGCTTGCCAACGGCACCGAGGACGAGAAGGGCTCCAACTTTACCAAGTTGTGCTTTCCGGCCATGAAGGCCGCTGTTCCCGGTTTTGTGGGCAACTGCGAGGGCACCGATCTTACGTCGGGCAATTTTGACGTCGTGGTCGCCGATGGCATGTCGGGAAACATTGCCCTTAAGGCAACCGAGGGCGCGGCCAAGTTTTTGCTGCAGGAGCTTAAGGGTGCCTTTATGGCTTCGCTCGGCACCAAGATCGCCGCGCTGCTCATCAAAAAGCAGATGCGCGAGATCAAGGCAAAGCTCTCGGGCGATGCTAAGGGCGGCGCCATTCTGCTGGGTCTGCGTGGCGTGGTCCTGATTGGCCACGGTGCCACCTCGGTCGAGGCCGTCAAGAACGGTACACTCGCCGCGGCGGAGGCCGTGCGCGCCGGGCTTGTCGAGAACGTCGCCAACTCTATGGACGGCATCGTTTTGTAGGAGCGAGTTAGGGCGCTGTTATGCGCCTCGCGGCCTGCGTCGTGGGGTAGAATCAAAACCGTGTCTTGGCGCTGCGCTTGCGGCGCCAGCGCGTTGATATTCACACAATACGAGAGGAAGCGCTATGGACCGCTCCGAAATCTTCGATAAGATCGCCGAAGTCGCCGCTGACGTTCTGGGCGTCGATGTCGCCGAGATTAGCGACGAGACCACCTTCGACGATCTCGATGCCGATTCGCTCGAGCGTCTGCAGCTGGTGACGGCTATCGAGGACGAGTTCGACCTCGAGATCGATGACGAGACCCTGTTGTCGCTCAACTCTGTCGCCGACGCTGTCGACGCTATTGAAAACGCCAAGGAGGCCTAAGTCTTGGCTTTATCTCAACGACTCGCGCGCGCCCAGGAAATCCTGGGCCACGAGTTCAATAACAAGGTGCTGCTGCGCGCGGCGCTCACGCACCCCTCTGCCGTGGAGGGGCAGCCCGTCTCGGCGAGCTATGAGCGCCTTGAGTTTTTGGGCGATTCCATTTTGGGCGCCGTGGTTGCCCGCTCGCTCTTTGAGTCCTATCCGGAGTTTGACGAGGGCAAGCTTACGCGCCTGAAGGTGTCGCTCGTCTCGGGTGCCACGCTGTCCGAGGTGTCCCATGAGCTGGGCATCGACGACATCATCATCTTTGGTGCCTCCGAGACCGGTACCGGCGCGCGCGGCCTGCACTCGGCGCTCGAGAACGTCTACGAGTCGCTCGTGGGCGCGCTGTATCTGGATGCTGGCTGGGATGCGGCGGCGGAGTTCATTCACCGTACGCTTAAGCCGCACCTGGCCTCCGAGCGTGCCGAGCACCCCGCGAACCCCAAGTCGTTCTTGCAGGAGTGCGTGCAGGCCGACGGCCACGAGCCTCCGGCGTACAAGCTCGTTGGCTCTGAGGGCCCGGCGCACGCACCGACCTTTACCGCCGTGGTTCTCATCGACGGTATTCGCCAGGGCCGCGGCACCGGTTCCTCCAAGAAGGAAGCCGAGGGAGCCGCTGCGCTCGAGGCGCTCGACCGCATGGGTTACACCACTAACGGCGTGATACTCAACAAGAAGCCTGTTTAAGCGAGGAACCGTGTATCTCAAGTCCCTCACGCTCAAAGGGTTCAAGTCGTTTGCCGACCGCGCCCATATGACGTTTGAGCCTGGTCTAACCGTCATCGTCGGTCCCAACGGCTCGGGAAAATCGAACATCTCCGACTCGATTCTGTGGGTCCTGGGTGAGCAGAGCGCCAAGCAGCTGCGCGGCCAGGCCATGGAGGACGTCATCTTCTCGGGCTCGTCGGCGCGCAAGCCGGTGGGTGTCGCCGAGGTCACGCTGGTGCTCGATAACTCGGACCATATGCTGCCCGTCGATTTTGACGAGGTCGCCATCACCCGTCGCATGTATCGCTCGGGCGAAAGCGAGTACCTCATCAACTCGAGCCCGTGCCGCCTTATGGACATCCAGGACATCCTGCACGATTCGGGACTGGGCAAGGATACGCATTCCATCATCAGCCAGGGCAAGCTCGATGCCATTTTGCAGAGCCGCCCCGAGGAGCGCCGTGCCCTCATCGAGGAGGCCGCCGGCATCTCCAAGCACAAGCGTCGTAAGGAACGTGCGCTCAAAAAGATTAAATCGATGGACGAGCACCTGACCCGTGCCCGCGACATCAATAAGGAGATCGCCCGTCAGCTGCGGCCGCTGGAGCGTCAGGTCGATCGCGCGCGCAAGTACAAAGAGCTGTCCTCGCGCGTGAACGAGCTTACGCAGATGCTGGCCGTCGACGAGCTTCGTTCGCTGCAATCGCAGTGGAACGACCTGGAGAGCCGCTCTAAGGAGGGCGCCGCCGAGCTTGAGCTTGCGCAATACCGCTTGGGCGAAAAGGAGCGCGAGCTCGAGAAGCTCCAGGTTATGCTCGAGGAAAAGGGCCTGTTTGTGGGCGATCTGGGCGAGCAGCGCCGCCATATGCAAGATGTGGTCGGCCGCATTAACTCCGACATGCGTCTGCTCGAGGAAAAGGGCCACAACATGGTGTCGCGCCTGTCTGACATGCGCGGCCAGATCTCGAGCTCCGAGCATCAGCGCCGCCGCGTGGTCGAGGAGCTCGAGGATGCACGAGCCCAGCTTGAGGAAGTGACCGGCGCGCATATGCAGGCCCAGGAGGACGTCGACGCTGCTGGTCCTGCCGCCGCCGAGCTTCACGAGCGCCGCGTGGCGCTTGATGCGCAGATTTCGCAGCTCACGCGCGAGCAGCGCGATGTGCAGCGTGTGGCCGATAACGCCGCGCTCGAGCTCGCCAAGGTGAAGGACTCGCTGAGCAACGCCGAGGTCGAGGACAACATGTATGCCTCGCGCCTGGAGCAGATCGATGAGCAGCTCGAGGAGGTCACGGCATCGCTTGATAGCCGCCGCGACCGTGCTGAGGAGCTTGAGAGCGCCCTTGAGGCGGCTCGTCAGGCCCAGAGCGATGCGCGCGAGGCCACCGAGGCAGCACGCGCTGCCCTCAAGGACCTGCGTGCCCGCGAGAGCGAGGCGCGCAACAAGCTGTCCGAGGTGCGCTCGGAGTTTGCCAGCCAAAAGAAGCTCGATGCCCGCATGGCAGACAGCTCGCCGCTCGTAAGCCGTCTGGTGGGCGCGCTGGGCGACGATGTCTCGGGTCGTCTGGGCGACGTGCTCGAGGCGCCGCGTGAGCTTGAGGGCCTGGTTGAGCAGCTGCTCGCCGGCGATATCGATGCTCTGTTGTTCGATAACGCTGCCGCACTTGAGCGTGCCGGTCGTGCGGCTCTGGACCAAAAGAAGGCCTCGGGCGAGGCGCTGCTGGTGGCGCGCGGCGTGAGCGGCTCTGCGGCCGCCGAGGGCGCTGCCGGTACCCGTCTTGTTGATCGCCTGTCCGTGCTTGCGGGCTACGGTCCGGTCGTCGAGGCATTGCTTGGCGGCTATTACGTGGTCGATGACCTTTCTGCCGCCCTGGCCGCGCCCGTCGTTGACGGTGTGACCTACGTGACGCCCGATGGCGCCCGCGTGAGCTGTGGCGGCCTGGTGCGTGTGGGGCTCGATGCCGGCGAGGCTTCGGGTGCCTTGGAGCGCAAGCGTCGTATCCGCGAGCTGGAAGGCCTGGAGCCCGATCTTGCTGCCGTGTTTGAGCACGTTTCGGATCAGGTCGTCGAGGCCAATGCGGCCGTTGAGGAGGCCCGTGCTGCCGAGGGCGATGCTGCCGGCGAGATCGCCCGCCTTGAGGGCGAGCGTCGCTCGCTGCTCTCCGAGATCGGCCGCCTGGAGCAGAGTGCCAACAATGCCGAGGTCGAGCGGGTACGGATTTCCAAGCGCCGCGAGCAGGCCGCAGAGGCCGTTCGCGCTGCGCGTCCGCGCGTGGACGAGCTCACTCGTTCGCGCGACGAGGCCCGTGCGCAGGCAAGCGACTTGGGCTTGCAGATTGCCGAAGCCAACGACGATCTCGATCGCGTTCGGCGCGATGACTCCGAGGCCGCCGGTAAGCTCGCCGACGCTAAGGTGCGCCTGGCCCAGACGAGCGAGCGCCTGCGTTCGCTGAAGGGCCGCGTGCCCGATCTTGAGCATCGCCTTGAGGGTATCGACCGTCGTATTCGCGGGACGCGTCAGGCCTCACGCTCGCTCGAGCTGCTGCGCCTTCGCGTCGATCCCATGCACGAGCGCTATTCTGCCCTGTTGGAGCGCGCCTCGGACTGGGCTGCGCGCCTGCGCGATCAGGCATCGCTTGAGGAGGCGGACTCGGCTTCGCTTAAGAAGACCATCGAGGACGCCAAGACCGAGGTCGCCCGCGCCAAAGAGAGGGTCGATGTTGCCGCCACGACGCAAAATGAGTTCAAGGTGGCGCGCGGCAAGCTCGAGGTGCAGGTCGAGGCTGCCATCAAGGCCATCACCGCCGACGGTACCACGGTGCTTGAGGAAGCGCTCATGCTGCCGGCACCCACCGATCGCGACGCCGCCGAGCGCGAGCTTAACCAACTCGTGCGCCAGATCAACAACCTGGGTCCTGTGAACCAGGTCGCCATGGAGGAGTACGAGCAGCTCAAGCGCCGCGCCGATTACATCGAGGAGCAGC
>USHZ01000081.1 GCA_900554595.1 uncultured Collinsella sp.
TGCCGCAAGCAGGGCATTACGGTCATTATCATCACCCACAACTCTGCGCTGGCGCCCATGGCCGATCGCCTGATTCGCTTTAAGAGCGGCCGCGTGGAGAGCGAGACGGTCCAGCAAAATCCCGTGCCTATCGAGACGATCGAGTGGTAGTGCCCATGAATCAGGACCGCCAAAACAGCCAACGCCGCGATGCGCAGAACACGGAGCGCGAGCAGGATTTTACGACCTACCGCACCGCCCAAAGCTCAAACGATATGGTGCCGACGGTTTTTCGCCGTGGCATCTACCGCACGATTCGCGGCAGCCTTAAGCGCTTCTTGTCCATCGTCGTGATCACCGCGCTTGGCGTGAGCGTGATGTGCGGCCTTAAGGCGGGCTGCGAGGATTTGTGCGATTCGGTCGACGCCTATTTTGACCAGCAGAATGTCTATGACATCAACGTGCAGTCGACCTATGGTCTGACCGATGACGATCTTGCTGCGATCCAAGAGGTCGATGGCGTCGAGACGGCCGAGGGCATTTATACCGAGACCGCCTATACCGCCGTGGGTACGACGCGCGAGCGTGTCGTCGTACAGAGCCTCTCCAAGGAGAATATTGACCAACCGGTGCTAGTACGCGGCGAGCTGCCCGAGACTTCGGGCGAAGTGGCAGTGACCTCACGTTTTTTGAAGGCTTCGGGCAAGAAAATCGGCGATACGGTGAGCTTTGCCGCCAACGATGCGAGCTCGTCGAACCAAAGCGCCAAGGACCAGTTTGCCGATGGGGACTACACCATCACGGCCGAGGTTCTCGATCCTACCGACGTGAGCTCCGACTCGACGGTCAACGCCTTCCGTGCCGCCTCGGCCGCGGACTACAAGTTCTACGTGAGCGAGGATGCCGCGACATCTTCTTCCTACTCCGCGGTCCACGTGGTCGTCGAGGGAGCCAAGAGCCTCAACTCCTATTCCGATGCCTATACGGCAAGGATTAACGAGGTCAAGGGCAATATCGAGAAGATCCGTGAGGAGCGTGAGAAGGCGCGCGCTCAGGAGCTGACGGTCGACACACCGGCGAGCTTGGACGCGGCTGAGCGTCAGGCGAATATGGTCTTTGGGATCGAGCAGGACAACATCAACCGCATGGCCGAGGGCAGCGAGGAGCGTGCGCAGGCGCAAGCTGACCTGGACCAGCGCCGTGCCGCCGCCGACCAGCAGTTTGTCGATGCCCGCGCCGAGCTCTCTGACCTGGGCGAATGCACCTGGTACATCCAGGACCGCGGCAATATCGCAAGCTACTCGAGCGTCGAGAGCGATAGTTCCTCAATCGAGGCCATCGCCACCGTATTCCCGTTTATCTTCTTTATCGTCGCCGTGCTCATCAGCCTCACCACCGCCACCCGCATGGTCGAGGAGGAGCGCACGCTCATTGGCTTGTACAAGGCGCTCGGCTATTCACGCGGGCGAATCCTGTCCAAATACGTAGACTATGCGCTGTGGGCCTGCCTGATCGGCGGCGTGCTCGGCAACATCATCGGATTTGTGGGCCTGCCGCTGTTCCTGTTCACGGTGTTCGACGATATGTACTCGCTGCCCCAGATGCTGCTTTCGTACGACATCGTGTCCTCGCTCTTATCGGTGGCGTTGTTTACCGTGGGCGTGGTGGGCGCCACGATTATCGCCTGCCGCCACGAGATGGCTGAGACCCCGGCCTCGCTCATGCGTCCCAAGGCCCCGCGCGCCGGCTCGCGCATCTTGCTTGAGCGCATCGGCTTTGTCTGGCGTCGCATGGGCTTTTTGAACAAGGTGGCAGCGCGTAACCTGTTCCGCTACAAAAAGCGTGCCTTTATGACCATCTTTGGCATTGCGGGATGCACGGCGCTCGTGATCTGCGGTATGGGTATCCGCGATACGTCGGTGGCGCTTTCGCCCAAGCAGTACGGCCACATCACGCGCTACGATTTGCTGGCGGTCGCCAACCCCGATGATTTTTCGCAGACGTGCGCGGCATTGGATGAGCGTGGCGCAGCCAATGATTCTAACGTGACTGTGACTTCGACGCTGCCGATTATGACCGACAACGTCACCTTTACATTTGGCGGTAAGAGCGAGACTGTGCAGCTGATCGTGGTGCCCGATGATCGCACGGGTGACTTGGGCGATTACGTGCGCCTGGAGGATGAGTCCAAAGAACCGCTCACCCTGCGTGACGGGGATGTGTATTTGAGCAAGAGCTCTCAGCTGGTGCTGGGGATCAAGCCGGGTGACACGGCTCACGTCCAGGATTCGTCGCTCAATGTTGCCAAAGTCAAAGTCAGCGACATCTCGCTCAACTATCTGGGCAATACGCTTTACATGACGCAGAGCACCTATGAGCGCGCGTTCGGTCGAAGCGCGCGCCTCAACGGCATCCTTGCGCTGCTTAAGGGTTCATCGGCCGATCAGATTGCGTTTACCAACCGTCTTAAGAGCGATGGTTGGATTACGCTGTCGAGTACCGCCGAGCATTGGGAAAACTATGAGGCAAACTTTACGATTATCAATTCGGTCGTGGTGCTTGTGACCTTTATGGCGGCGTGCCTGTCGTTTGTGGTGGTATTTACGTTGTCTAACACCAACATCTCGGAGCGCGAACGCGAGCTGGCGACTATCAAGGTGCTGGGCTTCCGTCGTGGCGAGGTGCACCATTACGTCAACAAGGAGACGTTGATTCTTACGGCGATCGGAGCCGCGCTGGGCGTACCGCTGGGCGGTGCGCTGGCCGAGAGCTTTACGTACATCCTGCAGATGCCGTCGCTGTACTTTGACGTTGAGGTCGAGCCGCTGAGCTACGCGCTGTCCGTTCTGCTGGCCTTTGCCTTTACCTTTATCGTCAACCTCGCTACCAATCGCACCCTCAATAAGATCGACATGGTCGGCGCCCTCAAGAGCGCCGAGTAACCTGTTCCGGGATTCAGGTTCTAGCGAGCTGCTAGCGCACCTACAGTCGCTGTTTTGCATAAACCGCCCCGCCGGATGAATACTTTGGCGGGGCGGTCGCTTTTTGCCTGCAGGTACTCCAGTCGGCACCGTGCAAATTCCGGAATATTCAGCATCCCGGAGTCCACGGGAGCGGGTACGGGCGCGCATAACCGCGCCGAAAGCCCCGTTTTTGACTTCCAACGCTTCGAGGACCGCTCGTTTTCTACGGAATGCGGCCCACGGCCCCCGCTTTTCGCCCAAAATCCAGTATGCAGACGCCCTCGGCTGCTGAATATTCCCAAAAATGCACGCCGCACCCCACCCCAGGCACCCGCAGCAAGAAGACGAATAGCCTCGGCGAGTATGTAAACGAAGGGCCCTCCGACCCCGCCCGACGATTTCGATTGGCGACCTTTGACGGAGTCAAGGGAGGAGCCAAATCGAAATACGCCGGGCGGGACCGGAGGGCCCGATGGGGTGGATTTCGGCCGAGGCTATTCACCTTCTTGTTACGGGTGCGCCGCCTGATAGTAAGTAGCGGTGGAATAGTTCCTATTTTGCGGCCCTACCATGTCAAATGGAAACTATTTCACCGCAACTTATTGAAAGGGCTCTTTGCTGTTATGTGCACTGACATTTGTCATGAAATTGCTGGTCGTGAGGGCTGCTACCGGTAGTTGCGGTAGGGTTGGGGCAGATTCAAGCTAGAAATGGTGGTCGCTACCGGCTGTTCTCGACATACTTGGGTCATTCTTCAACGGTTACCACACGAAAGGAACCACCATGGATCTTGCGATGGCACAGCGCCTCGTCGATCGCCGCAAAGCCGCCGGGCTTTCCCAGGAGGCGCTTGCTGCCCAGCTGGGCGTAAGCCGCCAGGCTGTCAGCAAATGGGAGCGCAGCGAATCCTCGCCCGATACCGACAACCTTATTGCACTCGCCGCGCTGTATGGCGTATCGCTGGATGAGCTGCTATATGGGGAGGCGGCTCGTAATGCCGACGACTCGGCGGGCAGTTGCCCCGACGCGGACAATTCGGACGACGCCGAAGAAACCGAGACTTCTACTGAGCGCACTGATTGCAACGATAAGCCATTTGTCGATATTTCTCTCGCGCGCGGCATCCACGTTATTGATCCCGATAAGGGTGAAGAGGTCCATGTTGGCTGGAATGGTATCCATGTGGCTAACAAGCGCAAGGGCGAAGAGGTCCATGTTGGGCCGGGTGGCATACATGTCGATACGCTTGAGGACGATGGGCACAGCGTGCATACCAATGCCGACGGCACCGTCACAATCGACGGCGAGACGTTTGCGAGCTGGAAGGAAGCGCACGACAAGCTCGACCATCATGGCAAGCATTTCCACACCAAGCTCGGTCGCGCGTGGAACAAGTTCCCCTTTCCCGCGTTTGTCATCCTCGCGTATCTGGCGCTCGGCATTATCTACGGCACGTGGGCTACGGGGCTCTTCCTTGTCTTTTTGATTCCCGTTTACTACGCGATAGGCGATTTCATCGACCGACGTCATCTATCTAGGCTTGTCGACACCATCTACCCGGCAGCCGCCATTGCTTGGTTCCTCTATATGTGGCTCTGCCTGGGACGACCCCATCCCGCCTGGGTCATTCTCCTCACCTTCCCAGTTGTAGAAGCACTCATGCGCTGGTGCCGAAAGCAATGGAAGCACCGCAAGCAAGCTTAAGCCGTTCTGGCCGTCAGCATTACCCAGCCAACGCCGCTCACCCCTTCCAAGTTGCGGTGAAATACGGACCGTTGAGGACCTTGGAGCGTCTAACAGCCCCTATTTCACCGCAACTCACGAATGGAGCGGGCAATTCCAGCGCAGGAATCGGCATTTAACTCACCGCATGCCGCGAAAAGGGCTCATCTACTACGATGAACTCGATGGGCTCGACCATACCCGCCTTTTTTGAAAATCGACCACCCTTCTACCTGCGGTTTTTATTTTACGATCTTTGCCACGGTCGAGTGTATGGCAGTAAACGTAGTAGATAGACCCATTTTGTGGCACACGGTTCATCCAAGCTCAAGCTCGAATACCGAGGACCCCCCCCTCATTCACGGCTGCGAGCGAAAAACCGAATAGAATAAATATCAAATGGCTAAGTCTGTTTGGCGAACGGAGGAAATATGGGCGAGGTAGCCGAAAAAGACTGGAGGCTGTTCAAGGAGCTGCTCCCAAAATGGCAAGAAAGCTATATGGAAATGCTCATCGGCCAGTACATCAAGATGCTAAACGGCGACAGCGAAGCGTCCAGTAGATTTTGGGCGTTAGAGGAGCGCATCAATAGGGACAAGCTGTCCTCAGGAGTGCTGGTAAACGGTGTTCGCCGCAGCACCATGCGTTATGAGATAGCCAACTTGCTTTCCGATAACGTGGTTACGCTTGATGACCTTGAGGGTTTTACCGAAGATATTAAGAGCTGCGCGCGGCGCTGCATCTGCCGGTAAGAACGCTGAGCGACATGCGCGCCCCATGGGCGAACAAGGGCCAAACGTCGGGCCATCCGTTGGTTGCCCAGCGTTTGGCCAGATAAAACCTGCCAAAACAAACCTGTCCCTTTTTGGCAGGTTCTAGCGAGCTGCTAGCGCGTCCATGCCTGCATTTTTGCATAAACCGACCCGTCGAATGAATACTTTGGCGGGGCGGTCGTCTTTTGCCCACGGGTACCCCAGGGGGCAGCGTGCAAATTCCGGAATATTCAGCATCCCGGAGCCCACGGGCGTGGGACCAGGCGCTCAAAACCGCGCCGAAAGCCCCGTTTTTGACCGCCAGAGCCTCGAGGACCGCTTGTATTTTTCGGAATGCGGCTTGCGGCGCTCGCCAATCGCCCAAAATCCAGTATGCAGGCACCCTCGGATGCTGAAAACTCCCAAAAATGCACGCCGCTCCCTACCCCAACCCCAGGCATTCGCAGCAAGAAGACGAATAGCCTCGGCCTCCCCAGTTACCGCAGGAGGCCCTGGGGCCTCCGATGAGAGCAGTCCCAGCCGAGGCTATTCGTCGCCGAAGCTGATGCCCAACGCCTTGGCCTCGCGCACCAGATCGCTCTGGGGATCGACATACTTGAGCTTGCCGGCGACCTCCTCGAGCGGCATGTGGCACATCTTGCCTTCACGCAGGGCAATCATGTAGCCAAACTCGCCGCGCAGGCAGCCAAGCGCTGCCTCGACGCCGCACTGGGTCGCAAAGATGCGGTCCTGGGCGTCGGGCTGACCGCCGCGCTGCGTGTGACCGGGGATGGCGACGCGGGTCTCGCGACCGGTCTTGGCCTCGATCTCCTTGGCGATGTCGTAGACAATCGACGGGCTCGTACGCTCGGCGAGCTTCTTCTTGTACTCTTTCTTGGACAGTGCCGCGTCCTCCTTGGAGATAGCGCCCTCGGCGACGGCTACGATGGTAAAGCGGCTGCCGGTCTCCATGCGATGCTCAATGGTCTTGATGACGTTATCCATGTCGTAGGGAATCTCGGGAATCAGGATGACGTCCGCGCCGCCCGCAACGCCGGCATACAGCGGGATCCAGCCAACTTTGTGTCCCATGATCTCGATAACAAACACGCGACCGTGGCTCGAAGCGGTGGTGTGGATGTCGTCGATGCACTTGGTGGCGACGTCGATGGCGCTCGTAAAGCCAAACGTCAACTCGGTGCCCCAGGTGTCGTTATCGATGGTCTTGGGCAGGGCGATAACGTTGAGGCCCTCTTCGCGCAGGCGGTTAGCGGTCTTGGTGGAGCCATTGCCGCCCAGCATAAACAGGGAGTCGAGCTGCAGCTTGTGATAGGTGTGGACCATTGCGGGCACCTTATCGACGCCATCTGCCTCGGGAGTATCCAGGCGCTTGAACGGCGTGCGGCTCGTGCCCAGGATGGTGCCGCCGCGGGTGAGGATGCCGCTAAAATCGGCGGGCGTCATGACGCGGAACCTGCTGTAGATAAGGCCCTGGTAGCCGTCCTCAAAACCGTAGATCTCGATAGGTTCTTCGCTATTGGTCATGAGCGTTTTGACGATGCCGCGCATGGTGGCGTTGAGCGCCTGGCAGTCGCCGCCACTAGTAAGAAGACCGATCCTGAGCATGATGAATCCTTCCGGGCAAGTTATAACATGCGCATAAGTTTACCCCCGCACACTGTTGATGCGGAGGTAAAACGTGTTAGCTCAAATGTATAGAAATGTAAGCAACGTCAGGCGAGCGTAAGGACGACGGGCCTGGCCCCTTACAGCGCAAAGGCGTCGACGTCACCCCAATGACGGCGCAGCGTGATGGCGGCAGCGGGCTCGGTGTTGTCAAAGACGACCGACCACTGCGTGTTGCTGGTGATGTCTTCCGGATTGGGCTCTTGCGCCGCAGCGCGTAGGGCCTTCCAAACGACCGCCTCATCTTGGGCGCCGGTATGGGCGTCGAGGACATCGGCGATGGCAATGGCACGTTCCTTGCCATGGCCCAGCTCGCCGTTCTTTTGGTTGGGAAGCATCTCGTCGCCATAGCAGGCGTAGAAGTTCGTAACCTGGCGTACAGGAGTCGCTTTGAAAGCACGGTCTGGGTCGCGCGGATCCCACTCCACCACCTGCGCGTCACCGGCGGCGTCGTTGATAAAGAAGTGGTAATCGCGTCCGGCCATGGCGTGCATGTCGTAGGCAGAAAGCAGGTCGACGGCCTCCTGCGTGGTAGCCGCGCGGTCGAGCGCCAGGCGGATGGCGAGCGAAGTGTTGATGACGGGGCGCTGCGTGTCCTGGTCACAGGGTTTGGAATCCAGGGTGAGCACGGCAATGGACACGCCGCATTCGTTGACGCCGTCGAGCTGGGCAAACGGGCCCATGAGTGCGGCGGCACGTCCGGCGACGGAGTCAAGCGGAGTGTTATCGCCCAGGTTGTTGAGGGCCGCAAAGCCGATGGAGGCATAGCCGCCGCGCGG
Organism: uncultured Collinsella sp.; assembly: GCA_900554595.1. Taxonomy (GTDB): domain Bacteria; phylum Actinomycetota; class Coriobacteriia; order Coriobacteriales; family Coriobacteriaceae; genus Collinsella. Next base: position 7,882 of record USHZ01000081.1, read on the forward strand.
GTGGTTGCGCACCAGCAGCGCCGAGGTGTCGTCCTTAAAGTCGTAATTGCGACCGGTGCGCACGCGGCCTTCGGCATCTACGGCGACAAAAGCGCTGCAGGCAAACTGGGGCGCCTGGACATGTGCCGGCACGCCGGGCAACACCTGCGCCACTACGGCATCGATGTAGGCCTGGTCGTCGCGCACGCCAGCGGCGATGATGCGGTCGAGGTCGTAGTCGTAAGCAATGTCGATTGCGTACAGGTCATAGCCATCCGCGTAGCCGGTCAAGCGTTTGACCGACGCGACGGACTTGACTTGCTTGCGGTAAACGATGCCGGTGGCAGCGGCAAGGCCGACGGCGGCTCCCGCGACACCGCAGGCGATGGCAATGTTACGTGGCTTCATGACGGCTCCTCTCGTCCTGTTAGCGCAATTGTCGCAAAAGGAGCACGGGCATGATGGCTCAACTTGGTGAGTGGCGCGGAATTAAGCACGGAATGAAGAGTGCGGCGCTGGCGTGGCGGGGTATGCTGGAGGGGACCATCAACCCAGCGAAAGGGGAGAGCATGACGGATCAGGAAACGCCCGAGCGCGCGCACGTGACGGCCGACGATATCGAGGCCGCCAACGACCTTATCGACTTTATCGAGGCATGCCCCAGCATGTTCCATACGGCGGCGACCATTATGGCCGAGCTCGACGAGGCGGGCTTTACCTACCTGCCCGAGAACGCGGCGTGGGACATCGAGCCGGGCGGGCGTTATTACACGCAGCGCAACACCTCGAGCGTTGTTGCCTTTAAGGTGGGCGAGGACCTGGCTGCTACGTGGGGCGAGGACGGCGTTGCCGGCGACTATCATTTTCAGCTCACGGCGTCGCACAGCGATTCGCCGACGTTTAAGGTCAAGGCCGTGCCCGAGCTCGACGGCGCGGGCGAGACGCTGCGCCTGAACACCGAGGC
>USHZ01000082.1 GCA_900554595.1 uncultured Collinsella sp.
TGGGGACAGTCTTTGCCGATTCGCCGGCTCGCCGGCCGTGCTGGCAAGGACTGTCCCAATATGCCGGCCTTTGGGGACCACTCATTGGGGACAGACTTAAATGAGCGATTTCACTCATTTAAGTCTGTCCCCAATGAGTAGGTTGGAAAAAATCCTGCCCGCCGCTTAAAAATAGTTCGCCTGGGTTTACTATTACCCCAGAAAAGTAGAAACAGGCTAACAATGGGGGATAGCATGGCGACAAAGCAAGCCTATGTCCAGGTCAAAGGGCTCAAGAAACACTATGGCGACGGTGATGCACGCCTGACGGTGCTCGACGGCATCGACACGTCCATCAACCGCGGCGAGATCTGCGTCATGCTGGGGCCCTCGGGCTCGGGCAAGTCGACCTTTCTCAACCTCATTGGCGGCCTGGAGGATGCCGACGGCGGCTCTATCATGGTGGACGGCTGCGACCTCACGGCGCTCAAACCTACCGACCTGGGCGAATACCGCCGCCGCGAGCTGGGCTTTGTCTTTCAGTTCTACAACCTGGTGCCCGACCTCACCATCAAGGAGAACATCGAGGTCACGGCGCACCTGTCTAAAAAGCCGCTCAACATCGATGACCTGCTGCGTTCGCTGGGCCTCTACGAGCACCGCAACAAGTTCCCGCGCCAGGTCTCGGGCGGCCAACAGCAGCGTTGCGCCATCGGCCGCGCGCTCGTCAAAAACCCGGGCCTGCTGCTGTGCGACGAGCCCACGGGCGCGCTTGACTACAAGACGTCCAAGGAAATCTTGCAGCTCATGGAGGATGTCAACCGCACCTACGGCTGCACCATCATCATTGTCACCCACAATGCCGCCATCGCGCGCATGGCAAATCGCGTGCTGCGCCTGCGCGACGGGCGCATCGTCGAGGATGAGCTCAACGAGTCGCCCGTCGCGGCCGCCGAGCTCGATTGGTAGGCGGCGCCATGACACCTCTCGCAAAACGTCTCCCGCGCGAGCTGCGCCGCAATATCGGCAAGTACCTGGGCATCTTTTTGCTTATGTGCGGAAGTATCGCCCTTACCTCGGGCTTTTTGCTCGCGGCGCATTCCATCGGTTGCCTTATCGACGACATGCGCGACGACTACACGATCGAGGACGGCCGCGTGACTACCTCCTTCGAGGCCACCGACGAGCAGCTCAAGGCTGCCGGAGACGCGGCTGAGGACGTCGGCGGCGTTACGTTCTACAAGAACTTCTCTATCGACGCCATCATCAAAAAGGCGGCTGGCGACGACGGCACCAAGCGCACGCTGCGCACCTATGCGCACCGCACCAAGGTCGATATCGCGTCCTACTGTGAGGGCAGGCAGCCCAAGGCGGACGATGAGGTGGCAATCGACCGTGTCTTCGCCACCAACAACGACCTCGCCGTGGGCGATAAGGTCGAGCTTGAGGGCCGCACCTACACCATCTGCGGCATCATGACCCAGCCCGATAGCCAGGCGCTGTTCCTCAACAATTCGGACTTTACGGTGAACACCATCACGTACGGCGTCGCCGAGGTCACCGACGCCGGCTTTGCCGCGCTCGAGGATGCCGGTGGCGCGCCTGCCTACACCTACTCCTTCACCTTTGCCGATCGCGACCTCCCCACCGCGGATCGCATCGATGCGGAGCAGGATATGGTCGAGGCGCTGACCGATGCCGATGCGCGCGTGGACGATCTGATCGATGCCGATTCCAATCAGGGCATTGGCTATGCGCGCGACGACGTGGACGGCGACTCCATGATGTGGATGACGTTGCTCAACATTATCATCGTGATCATGGCGTTTGTCTTTGTGGTGCTCACCGACGCCACCATCGAGGAGGAGAGCGCCATTATCGGCACGCTACTCGCCAGCGGCTATCGCCGCCGCGAGATCGTGCTGCACTACCTGGCACTTCCCGCCATCGTGGGCGTGGTCGCGGCGCTTTTGGGCACCGCGCTCGGCGTTGCGTTCTTTACCGAGCCCATGCGCGGTCTCTACTACGGCTCGTACAGCCTGCCGCCCTTCCAGGTGTACTGGAGCTGGGAGACCTTCGTGAAGTGTGCCGTGGTTCCCGCCGCCGCGCTCATTCTCATCACGCTGGTGGGCCTGCTTCGCAAGATGGGCAAGACGCCGTTGCAGTTCCTTCGTCACGAGGCGAGCGGCAAATCGGGCACCAAGCGTGGCCTGCAGCTGCCGGAGCGCATGGGCTTTGTCTCGCGCTTTCGCCTGCGCATCTTCCTGCGCAACCTGGGCAACTTCGCCACGCTCTTCGTGGGCATTGCGTTTGCCTCGCTGCTGCTGCTCTTTGGCCTGGCGATTCTGCCCACGATGACGCACTACGCGGACAACCTCGAGACGAGCCTGGTCGCCGAGCACCAGTACACGCTCAAGGCTCCGCTGGAGCTCGAGGGCACTGCCGAGGAGCGTGAGCAGTGGTCGGCACTCGAGCGCTTGCAGTCGGTTGACGGCGCGCTGCTTTCTGCCGCCCAGGATGCCGATGACGAGCTCGACGACGCGGCCGATGCGGCGCAGACGGCAGCCGATGCCGCGAACGCATCTCCGTCTGCCGAGAGCCTGACTGCAGCGCGGGATGCGCTTGCCAAGGTCCAGGACAAGAAGGATGCGCTCTACGCGCGCCTTGACGATCTTGCCGATGCCCTCGGCTGCAACCGCGACGAAGCCATCGATCTGATCGACAAAGCCTCGAAAATCGACGCCGGCAACGACGATATCCACCCGGTCAATACGACCGACAACGGCGCGGGCGCAATCGCGCAGGCCGAGAAATATGCCGTTTACCAGCTGCAATACGACCGCGGCGATGGTAATGGCGAGGAGACGATTTCCGTCTACGGCATTTCATCCGATTCGCGCTATTGGAAAGACCTCAACGTCGGCGATGGGCGTGTCGTCTTTGGCGGCGGTCTGCTCGATAAGTTTGGCTGGGGCGAGGGTCAGAAGGTCACACTCAGCGACAAGTACGAGGGTGAGCATTATTCCCTTGAGTATGCGGGCAAGGACTGTGCCTGGGGCTCCAAGTCGGACATGAATATCTATATGAGTATCGACGACTTTAACGAGCTGTTCGACAACGACGCCGCCTACTTTAACGGCTATGTGAGCGACGAGAAACTCGACCTCGATGCTCGTTACTTTGCCGGCGACACCACGCCCGACGACATGCGCGCTGTGGGTGACCAGTTCATCGGCATGATGAGCAAAATGATCGGAATGATGATCGGGCTCGCAGTGTTTATCTTCCTGCTGTTTATGTACCTGCTGACCAAAGCGGTGATCGACCACAGCGCCCGTTCGATCAGCTACATGAAAGTCTTTGGCTATCGCGATAGTGAGATCTCGCATCTGTACATCCGCTCGATCACGCTGTGCGTGGTGGCATCGCTCGTGCTGAGCCTGCCGGTCATTATTGGCTCGCTGACCGCGATTTTCCGCTCGATGCTGCTCGCCTACAACGGCAATATCGAGATTTACGTGCCGACCTGGTCCATGGCGGCGTGCGTGGGCATCGGCTTTGCAACCTACCTGGTCGTGGCGCTGCTACACACGCGCTCTATCAAGCACGTCAGCCTAGCCGAGGCCCTCAAAGTCCAAGAGTAGTCATCGGGGACGTTCTTAAACGACTAGCCATTGGGGACAGTCTTTGCCGGCTCGCCGGTCGGGCTGGCAAGGACTGCCCCTGGCGGCACTCATTTAAGTCCGTCTCCAATGAGTGCCCGCGCTTGACTTCGACCCTACTTCAACGGGTACCATCCTCTTATGTCTGTAACGTCATATAGACCGAGGGGATAGATCTATGACCGCAACTGCACCCGCAGCACCCGCTAAGGTGTATTTCACCAACCTGCGCACGCATGCTCGCGAGAGCCAGCTTGACAAGCTCAAGCGCCTCATTCGTCGCGCCGGCATTGAGCAGATCGACTTTGAGAACAAGTTCGTCGCTATCAAGATTCACTTTGGCGAGCTGGGCAACCTGAGCTTTCTGCGCCCCAACTACGCCCGCGCCGTCGCGGATGTCGTCAAGGAGCTGGGCGGCAAGCCCTTCCTCACCGACTGCAACACGCTCTATGTCGGCAGCCGCAAAAACGCGCTCGAGCACATCGACACCGCCTACCAGAACGGCTTTACCCCGTATGCCACGGGTTGCCAGATCATCATCGCCGACGGCCTCAAGGGCACCGACGAAGCGCTCGTCCCGGTCGAGGGCGGCGAGTACGTGCGCGAGGCCAAGATCGGTCAGGCACTCATGGATGCCGATATCGTGATCAGCCTCACCCACTTTAAGGGCCATGAGCAGGCCGGTTTTGGCGGCGCCATGAAGAACCTGGGCATGGGCGGCGGAAGCCGTGCCGGCAAGATGGAACAGCATGCCGCCGGCAAGCCGAATGTCGCGACCGAGCACTGCGTTGGCTGCCGTGCCTGCGAAAAGATCTGCGCGCATAACGCCATCTCGTTTGACGACACCCGCGAGCGCGAGCTTGCCAACGGTAACACCCGCACGGTTCACGTGGCCGCCATCGACCACGATCGCTGCGTGGGCTGCGGACGCTGCATTGCGGCATGCAACCAGGACTGCATCAAGCCCGGCTATGACGCTGCGGCCGACGTGCTCAACTGCAAGATCGCCGAGTACACCAAGGCCGTCGTCGACGGCCGCCCGAGCTTCCATATCTCGCTTGCCATGGATATCAGCCCCAACTGCGATTGCCATCCCGAAAACGACACGCCTATCGTCAACGATATCGGCATGTTTGCGAGCTTCGACCCGGTCGCCATCGACCAGGCCTGCGCCGACGCCGTCATGGCGTCCGAGCCGCTGCCCAACACCGAGCTCACCGATAGCGCCGCCAAGATGGAGCATAACCACGAGCATCTGGAGGGCGAGCAGGCGCGCGACCCCTTCTGCATCACGCATCCCGACACCGACTGGCGCGCGTGCATCGCGCATGCCGAGAAAATCGGCCTGGGCACGAGCGAGTACGAGCTCATCGAGGTCAAGTAGCGTCGTCCTATTGGATAAAGAACGCGATTTTGTTGCGTAACTCAATCAAAAACCGCCTGTGAGCACGGTGCTCGCAGGCGGTTTTTCGGAAGTATGCGGCAAATTCTGAGACCGCCGAGCACACGACATTTTTTGGCAACAAAACCCCTGATAAATTGTTGGTAAAACTGCGGTCTGGTCGGCAGTTGCAGATTTTGCCGCATACTTCCGAAAATAGGGGGTCAGATAAAGACCCAGACGTTGCTTTTTGCCTAAAAATACTCGTCGAGGAAGTCGTCGACCGTGTTCCAGTAGAGCTCGGGGTCAACTTGCGCACTCTTGGCGTGAGTGGCGCCATGGATGGTGAGCTTTTGCTTGACCTTGCTGGCGCACGCGTCGTAGTTTTGGTCGAGCATGTCGTACGGCACAAAGGTGTCCTGGTCGCCGTGGATAAACAGCATGGGAACCGTCGCGTGTTTGAGTTGGTCCACACTGCTTGCCTTATGAAAGTCGTAGCCCGCGCGCACGTTGCACACCAAGTTTGCTACATCGAGCAAGGGGAAGCTGGGCAAGCCGAACACGTCCTTGAGCTGCAAAGAAAGCTCGTCCCAAACACTCGTATAACCGCAGTCCTCGATAATGCATTTCACGTTTGCGGGCAGAGATTCCCCCGCGACGTCCATGGCGGTCGCTGCGCCCATCGACTCGCCAAAGACCAGGATACGCGCCTCGGGGTCGGCCTGAACGATTCGCTCGATCCACGCGACGACATCGAGGCGCTCGGGCCAGCCCATGCCGATATAGTCGCCGCCGGAGCGCTCGTGGGCACGCGCGGCGGGCGCGAGTACGTTCATGCCGCGGTCATGGAATCGTTTGACGTATCGGGCCATGCCGATGGGCTCATCGGTGTATCCGTGTAGGCAGACAGCGTAATTGTGTGTGGTCTCTGGGGCGGCAAAATACCAAGCGGCAAGCTCGGTTCCGTCGTCCGCGGTGAGGTTGCTGCTCTCGCGGTTTTCCTTAAACCACGCCCGCGCCTCGGTCTCCTCGGCATTCGGCTGCTCACCTTCTTTGTCGTTCTTGCTATCCTGCATCATCTTCATGGTGTACGGCGCTTGGGGGTTCAGGGCAAAGTCAAACAAAAAATTGCCGGCAAATCCGAGCAACGTGACAACAAGCGCCAACGCAACAACGACGGCTATCTTAAGCTTCCGATGGGGGCGTGCGCTTTGAGACATTTGCGGTTCTCCTTAAAGATGTTAATACATCAACATTTAAAACAAGCGCATTATGGATGTTCGCCGTTGATGCGTCAACAGGCAAAGAATGGGTAAACAAAGGGTCACGTATGGTGCAAATTTCGCACGTACCCAGACGCTTTGATATAGTGTTGAGAACTCTTTACGTTGGAGGATGTAACCGGCATGTCCGATTCGAGCGACAGTTCCAAGCCGCGACCCAAGACCGCGGCCGTTCCACACTACACGGTGGGCGAGGAGATCATGAACTCCGTCACCCATGGTGTCGGCTGCCTGCTGGGTATCGCGGGCCTGGTGCTCCTGATCGTATTCGCTGCCCTGCGCGGCGGAGGCCCGGCCCACATGGCCGCGGCGATTGTCTATGGTGTCAGTATCATCCTCGAATACTTGGCCTCCACGCTCTATCACGCGATTCAGCCCGCTCGCGCCAAGCGCGTGTTTCGCATCATCGACCACAGCTGCATTTACCTGCTCATAGCCGGCAGCTATACCCCGTTTTGCCTCATCACGCTCGCAAACGACGGCGGCCCTGCGCTGTTCTTTGCCGTGTGGGCCATCGCCATCATCGGCATCGCACTCGAGTGCTTTTTGCGCGAGCGTCAGCCGCACTGGGTAAGCGGCCTGGTCTACCTGCTGATGGGCTGGCTCGTCGTCTTTAAGCTGCCCGAGCTCGTGTCGCTGCTCAACCCCGTGGCGCTTGCCCTGCTCGCCGTCGGCGGCGTGTGCTATACCGTGGGCGTGCCGTTCTATATCGCCAAAAACGTGCGCTATCTGCACAGTGTTTTCCACTTGTGGGTGCTCGCCGGCAGCATCTTCCAGTTCATGGCGGTGATCCTCTTCGTAATCTAGCGACCGCGCCCACGGCCCCGCTCGCACGGGCGACCGGCGCAACTGCCCTATCCGCTACGTACGTCTCCTGCCAACGTCCCGAATCTTGGAGGTTCGAGAAACTCCCGATGGACATAACCATCTCCCTTATTACCACGCTCGTTCTGACGCTTATCAACGGCTACTTCTCTATGTCCGAGATGGCTCTCACCACGGCTAAGCGCGCCGTGTTGGAACACGATGCCGAGGAGGGCGATAAGCGCGCCGAGCGCGCCGTTCAGCTTGCCGCCGATTCCGACCAACTGCTCGCCACCATCCAGGTCGCCATCACGCTCGTGGGCTTCGCCTCGTCCGCCGTCGCCTCGACGAGCCTGTCCGACCCGCTCGCCACGTGGCTCATGAGCTTTGGCATCGCGCCGCTTTCCGCCATCGCGCGCGGCCTGGCGCCGGTCATCATCACCGTCGCCGTCGCCTTTGTGTCCATCGTGATCGGCGAGCTCGTGCCCAAGCGCATCGGTCTTGCTAACGCAGAGGGCGTATCCAAACAGGTCGTGGGACCGCTCTCCGTGTTTCAAAAGATCGCCCGCCCGCTCGTGTGGCTGACCGGTGCTTGCTCTGACGGCCTGGCCCGCATCCTGCGCATCAAGAGCGCCGATGACCGCCAGAATGTCTCGGAGGAAGAGATCAAGTACATGGTCTCGGAGCAGGACGACCTGCTCGACGAGGAAAAGCGCATGATCCACGAGATCTTTGACCTGGGCGACACCGTTGCCCGCGAGGTCATGGTGCCGCGCGTGGACACCACCATGTGCGAGGACGACGAGACGGTCGCTGACGTGCTGTCCACCATGCGCCAGACCGGCTTTAGCCGCATCCCCGTCTATCACGAGGACCCCGACAACGTCGCGGGCATCGCGCACATCAAGGACCTGATCCAGCCCGCGCTCGACGGCAAGGGCGACCAGCCCATTGCCGATTACCTGCGCGATGCCACCTTTGTGCCCGATACCAAGGACATCCTGCCGCTGCTGTCCGAGATGCAGACTTCGCACGACCAGATCGTGGTCGTCGTGGACGAGTACGGCGGCACGGCGGGCATCATCACCATCGAAGATATCGTCGAGGAGATCGTCGGCGAGATCGAGGACGAGTTCGACCCCGACAACAAGTACCTCACGCGCCTCTCGCGCCGTGAGTGGCTCGTCGATGGGCGTTTTTCGTGCGATGACGCGATTGAGCTTGGTTGGCCGCTCGAGGAAAGCGATGATTATGAGACCATCGCCGGCTGGATTTTGGAACTTTGCGACTCGGTGCCCGACATCGGAGAGGTGTTTGAGGTCGCGGGGTACAAGTTCAAGGTACAGTCGATGCGTGGCCAGCGCATCTCGCTCATTCGCGTGATCGCTCCGGCCGAAACCGATAAGAAGGATTCCGAGTCCTCGGCAGAGAAGCCGGCGGCGTCGGGTGTGGGCTCTGCGGATCCGCACGATGGCGACGAGTAGGGCAAGGACGAGTAGGGGAGAGTTATGGCAGGCCTGTTCAACATCCTTAAGGTCACCGTCAGCGAGGACAAGATTTGCGCGCACGTGCTGGTGAACCCCGGCATGCCGCTCATGACCTCGGAGGATATCGAGGCCACGGCGCGCGTGTACTACCTGGTGCC
>USHZ01000083.1 GCA_900554595.1 uncultured Collinsella sp.
GTCAACCGAAAGGATCGCGTCGCCGCCCTCGATTCCCGCCGAGGCGGCAATCGAGCCTTCGTCAACCTGGCCGATCACATTGGTATCCACCGGCACCGTGACACCGGCGATGGAATAGATGCTCATAAGGAGTAAAAAGCCCGTCAGGATATTGACGATAATGCCCGCAAGCAGCATAAAGGCACGCTTGACAAAGCCCTGGCCCAAATAGGTGTGAGAGCGCTCGCGTGCAAGGAATTCGGCCTCGCCGCACGGCAGTTCCCATACATCGCCCTCGGCAGTCGCATGCTCGCGATCGAACCGACGGCCGTCAAAGGTGGTATAACCCGCCGCGTCGCGCGGCAGGGTCTGGTACTTGGTGGGATAGTAACTAGGCGAAGGCTTTTCCCCTTCTTCGTACCAGGGAGCGATGGAGCCCCAGCCCAACAGCAAAGCACAGGCCTCGAGCACATCCTCCTCGGAAAGCTCAAGCTCGACGGCAAGATCGGCCACCGTCACACGGCCGTGGCGATAGATGGCCGCAAGCACGCGGTCGGCGCACGAAACGTCGGTCGGATCCATGCCGCAAATGGCAGCATAGCCACCCAGCAGCAGCGGCGTCACGCCAAACTTGGTTCCAATGCGACGCGATGTGTGATGGATATCAAAGCGGCACGGCAGGCCCAAGAAGAACTCAGTAACGCGGACGCCGCAGGCACGCGCCGCCAAAAAGTGGCCGCCCTCGTGCAAAAACACGAGGACGGAAAGCATCAGCAGGCCCCAAAAGACCGATGAGAGAACGCTCAGAACAGTATCCATAAAACGAAAAAGCAATCCTTATGGGTTAAGAACGGGTTGCGGCGAGCACCTGCGCGGCCTTTTCACGCGCCCACGCATCGATGTCGCGAAGCTGTTCAAACGAATCGACTGCCTGCACATCGTGAGCATCCATGCAGGATTCCACAATGCGATCGATATCGGTAAAGCTGCAGTCATCATGCAGGAAGGCATCGACGGCGACCTCGTTGGCGGCATTGAGCACGCATGGCATGGTGCCGCCCGTTTTGCCGGCACGTTCGGCCAGCGCAAGGCAGCGGAAGGTATCCATATCGGCCGCGTCAAAGGTAAGCTGCCCTAGCTCGCGGAAATCAATACGCGGAGCCGGCGTATCCCAACGCTCGGGATACGAGAAGGCAAACTGGATGGGAATGCGCATGTCGGAGGCGCCGAGATGCGCCATCACAGATCCGTCGGCAAACTCGACCATGGAGTGAATCTTAGACTGGCGCTGCACGACCACGTTAATGAAATCAAGATCGCAGCCAAACAGATGCATGGCCTCGATACGCTCCAGACCTTTGTTCATGAGGGTGGCGGAGTCAATCGTGATCTTGGCACCCATAGCCCACGTGGGATGCGCCAGGGCATCGGCGCGCGTCACGCGATCGAGCTCATCACGCGTGCGGCCAAAGAACGGGCCACCCGAGCAGGTAAGCCAAATGCAGTGAGCCTCGCGCGGATTTTCGCCCAGATAGCACTGGTAGATGGCGGAATGCTCGGAGTCGACCGGGATAAGCTGGCCCGGCTGCGCCAACGGCATAAGCAGATCGCCACCGACGACGAGCGACTCCTTGTTGGCCAGAGCAAGACGCTTGTTCGAGGACAGAGCAGCATGGCTCGCCTCGAGACCGGCAGCGCCCACGATAGCCACGAGCACGCAGTCGACATCATAGCGGCATGCGAGCTCACACACGGCCTGCGCCCCAACGCCGAGCTCCGTGCCCTCGGGCAGTTCCTGGAGCACAGCGTCGGCGCCATGGGAGGCGTCCGCCACGGCGACCGCCGGAACCGAGAACTCACGGGCAGCGGCAACGAGCTCGGAGGTGCTGGAGTTAACGGACAGCGCCGTCACCTGCAGGCGATCGGTATGCTGACGGCACACGTCGAGCGCCTGAGTGCCGATAGAGCCCGTACAGCCCAGAATGGCAACACGAAGACGCCCATCGGGACCGTAGGTGTTCTGATAAGCCATTACAGCACGCCCCCGATCATCAACAGCAGCTGTGCGGTAATGCAGCCAAAGATGAGCGAATCGCTGCGGTCGAGCATGCCGCCGTGGCCCGGGATGAGATTGCCGGAATCTTTAACGCCCACACCGCGCTTGATGCGCGACTCGATGAGGTCGCCGATAACGCCCAGGATGGAGACGACCACGCCGCACAGCAGTGCATAGGGCAGGCTCAGCTTGTAGAAGTGCGTCGCCCACAGGATGAGCCAGATCAAGACAGAGCCCAAAATGCCGCCGACAAAGCCTTCCCAGCTCTTTTTGGGAGAGATCTTGGGAACCATCTTATGTTTACCGATGCGGCTGCCCACGATGTAGGCAAACGAGTCGGAGACCCAAAGGGATGCGCAAACGCCCACCGAAAGCAGGGCGCCTGCAAAACCGGGCACGGCATCGCGCAGCAGCACGATAGCCGACAGCATAAAACCAGTGTAGATTGGGCCCATGAGCGTCACGGCAATGTCGGAGATGCGAGTGCGCGGAGACCAGACATACCAAATACCAACCGCAAGCATCAAAGCGAACAGCAGGGCGTTCAACAGCAGCGAATCGCCCAGTGCCGAGAGCGGAAAGAGCACGGCGGCAGCGATTCCAAGGCGCTCGTTGGCAACCTTGCCATCGAGCCTCGTCATGCGGAAGAACTCATAGCAGCACAGACCGCTCATGACGGACACGAAGATGGCCGTGGGAACAATACCCAAAACCAGGCACAGGATAAAGACAACGGCATAGACGATACCGGCGGCGGCACGGGTGATAAAGCCCGCCAGCCACGAACCGGAGCTGCCCTTCGCTGTAGGCGCTCCTGCAGTGGCAGCCTTACGCGCAGGCCTCGCGGAAGTAGGAGCCTTGGGAGCGGATGCCTTGGGACGTTCGGACACGATTAAGCCTCCTCGGTCTTACTCAGTCCACCAAACCTACGGTCGCGCCCCTGGTAGGCCAAAATGGCGTCGACAAGGCCCCAACGATCAAAGTCGGGCCAATAGGTATCGGTAACATAGAACTCGGAATAGGCGACCTGCCACAACAGGTAGTTCGAAAGACGCAACTCGCCAGAAGTGCGAATCACGAGCTCCGGATCGGGAAGACCGGAGGTGTACAGGTGCGAAGCAACCATATCATCGTCGATAGCGGCGGGATCGATCTTTCCAGCGGCGGCATCAAGTGCGATCTGGCGGACAGCACGGGTGATCTCGGCACGGGCACCGTAGTTGACGGCCAGCGCTAGCGTCATACCGGTATGGTCGGCGCACTCGGCAAGGCCGCGCTCAAAGACGTCGCGGGTCTTCTTGGGCAGCGCGGAAATATCGCCCAAAAAGACAACGCGAACGTTCTCGCGCTTAAGCAGCGGCAGCTCATCGATAAACGTTTTGGCAAACAGGTGCATCAGAACGTTGACTTCGTGCTGCGGGCGATTCCAGTTTTCGGTCGAAAACGCATAGGCCGAAAGCACGTCGACGCCCAGGCGCACGCAGGCGGTAATGATCTCGCGCAGCGAGACGATGCCAGCCTTGTGGCCTTCGGTGCGGGCAAGACCGCGCGCCGTGGCCCAACGGCCGTTGCCGTCCATGATGCACGAAATATGGTGCGGAATGTTATTGAGGTCAAGGTCGGAAAAACCGACGCCCGCAGGGGCGTCGGCAAAGTACTCGACCAGTTTATGCTCGTCGTATTGCACCTTAGATCTCCATGACCTCGGCTTCTTTTTCCTTCAGAAGCTCCTCGACCTTGGCGACATACTCATCGGTATGCTTCTGGACCTTGGCCTGCTCGCGACGGACATCGTCCTCGGTGAGCTCCTCGTCGCGCTCGAGCTTGTTGTTAAAGTCGCGGCGGATGTTGCGGATGGAGACCTTGGCCTGCTCGGCGTACTCGCGGCACTCCTTAACGAGCTCGCGACGACGCTCCTCGGTGGGAGCCGGGAACGGCAGACGTACGACGGTACCATCGGAGTTGGGGGTAATGCCCAGGTCGGAGGCACTGATGGCCTTGACGATGGCATTAATGAGCGCCTTATCCCACGGCTCAATAAGCAGCATGTGGGCCTCGGGGGTCTTAACGGCGGCAACCTGCGTAACGGGCGTGGGAACACCGTAGTAGTCGACGGTGATGTCGGACAGAATGTTGGCGTTAGCGCGGCCAGTGCGAACCTTGGAGAAGTTGTGCTTAAGGGACTCGAGTGACTTATCCATGTGGGCGGTAATGTTCTCTGCCATGCTTAATCCTCCTGATAGACGAGCGTGCCGACGGGCTCACCCGCGAGCGCGCACTTGACGGTGTCCTCGCCATCGATGTTGAGGACCAAAATGGGCATACGATTGTCCTGGCAAAGAGCCGTAGCCGTGGAATCCATAACCTGCAGGCCGCGAACGAGCACCTCGTGATAGGTGATCTTGTCAAAGCGGACGGCGTCGGCGCACTTGACGGGATCCTTGTCGTAGATGCCATCAACCTTGGTGGCTTTAATCAGAATCTCGGCACCGATCTCGCAGGCGCGGAGGGCCGCGGCGGTATCAGTCGTAAAGTACGGATTGCCCGATCCGGCGGCAAAGATAACGACGTTGCCCTTGGACAGGTGGTTGATAGCGCGACGGCGAATATAGGGCTCGCAAATCTCGTTCATCTGGATAGCGCTCATTACACGGCAGGGAACATCGTTGTGCTCGAAGGCATCCTGCAGGGCAAGCGCGTTCATAACAGTAGCGAGCATGCCCATGTAATCGGCCTGGGCGCGGTCCATACCACCGGCGGCGCCAGCCATGCCGCGGAAAATGTTGCCGCCGCCGACAACGACGCCGACCTCATGACCAACGGCGAGCAGCTCCTTGACCTGCTTGGCAAGATGATCGGTAACCTTGGGGTCGATGCCGTAGCTGCCATCGCCCATCAGCGCTTCGCCAGAGAGCTTCAGAAGCACGCGTTTATATCGGATGTCGGACAAAGCGATCCTCCTTTAATTAGACTCACAACATAATATCAAAGGCTCAACGGGGAGCCATGAAAAAGCAGGCTGTGAGTAAAACCCACAGCCTGCTCATTACCAGCTACAAGAGCTTATTTACTCGCCACGGACCAGACGGTCAAAGGCAACGACGGTAATGGTGTCGCCGAGCTCCTTGGAGACCTGCTCAGCGTACTTCTTGATGGTGAGGGAGCTGTCCTTGATGAACTCCTGCTCGGTGAGCACGGACTGCTTGTAGAACTTCTCCAGACGGCCAACAGCCATCTTCTCCTGGATAGCCTCGGGCTTGCCGGACTCGGCAGCCTGAGCCATGTAGATCTGCTTCTCGTGCTCGACGGTCTCGGCCGGAACCTGATCGCGGGTAGCGCAGATCGGGGCGACAGCGGCAACCTGAAGGGCAACGTCGTGAGCAAAGGTCTTGAAGGACTCAGCCTGAGCGGTCTCGGCCTTCTCGAAAGCGAACTCAACGAGGACGCCGATCTTACCACCCATGTGGATGTAAGAAGCGAGAGCGCCGTTCTCGGCCTTGCGGGCGGCGAAACGGGAGATCTTCATGTTCTCGCCCATGATGTGAATCATCTCGGTGAGCTCGGAGGAAACGGTCTCCTCGCCCATCGGCTTCTCGAGCAGAGCGTCGACGTCAGCAGGCTCGGTGGTAGCGACAACCTCAGCGACCTTGGAAGCAAAGCCGGTGAACTTGGCGTTGGAGCCGACGAAGTCGGTCTCGCAGGAGAGCTCGAGCAGAGCGCCGGTCTTGCCGTCCTCGGAGACGAACGCGGCGACAGCGCCCTCGTTGGTCTCACGGCCAGCCTTCTTGGCAGCCTTGGCGAGGCCGTTCTTGCGCAGAACGTCGACAGCGGCGTCCATGTCGCCGTCAGCCTCGACGAGAGCCTTCTTGCACTCCATCATCGGGGAGTCGGTCATCTCGCGGAGCTGCTTGACCATAGCGGCGGTAATCTGGGCCATTGTGGTTCCTTTCAAAGAGATGAAAAAGAATTAACTAAGACTGATTTACTCGGCCTTGGGCTCAGCGGCCATCTCGGCCTCGGAGACCTGCTCCTTGCCGGAGCCAGCGAGGCAGGCGTCAGCCATGAGCTCGCACATAAGGGTGACAGCGGAGATAGCGTCATCGTTGCAGGGGATGCCGTACTCGACCTCATCGGGATCGGAGTTGGTGTCGATCAGAGCGACGACGGGGATGTTCAGGCGCTGGGCCTCCTTGATGGCGTTCTCCTCGCGCTTGGTGTCGATAACGAAGAGAGCCTGGGGCAGACCCTTCATGTCGCGGGCGCCACCGAGGTTGGTCTGGAGCTTGGTGAGCTCCTTGCCGAGCACAGCCTGCTCCTTCTTGGGCAGAACAGCCATGCGGCCGTCCTCGACCATGGCCTCGAGCTCCTCCATGCGGTTGATGCGGGAGCGGATGGTGACGAAGTTGGTCAGCATGCCGCCGAGCCAACGCTGGTTGATATAAGGCATGTTGGCGCGCTCAGCGGCGTTCTTGACGGCCTCCTGAGCCTGCTTCTTGGTGCCGACGAACAGCACGTTGCCGCCCTTGGCGACGTTCTTGACAAAGGTGTAGGCCTGGTCGGCGTCGAGGATGGTCTGCTTGAGGTCGAGGATGTAGATGCCGTTGCGCTCACCGAAGATGAACGGCTTCATCTTGGGGTTCCAGCGACGGGTCTGGTGACCGAAGTGGCAGCCGGCCTCGAGCAGGGTGCGGATATTAATCTTGGTAGCCATGTTAAACCTCCTGTGGTTTGCCTCCGCGCGGGGTCATCCTCCAAAACCAACCCGGACATGTGCTACCAAAGCCCGGGCACCACGGTATGAAGTAGCCGCGCGTGCGTGATAAAAACCTGTTGCCGTGAAGCAACCCGATGAATGATAGCAGGATTACCTCTTCCTGCCAACCCGCAATCAAAACCACACACCTGAGCGTGTGTCGACGTACCGGCCGCGAAAGACTATTCGCCCCGGGGATGGGCTTGAGCAACGGCTCGCTTAAGCCGATCGGGCGTAAGATGCGTGTAGATCTGCGTCGTGGACAGGCTCGCGTGGCCCAGCAGCTCTTGAACCGAGCGCAGATCCGCGCCACCCTCGAGCAGATCGGTC
This sequence comes from uncultured Collinsella sp., assembly GCA_900554595.1. Taxonomy (GTDB): domain Bacteria; phylum Actinomycetota; class Coriobacteriia; order Coriobacteriales; family Coriobacteriaceae; genus Collinsella. Next base: position 7,119 of record USHZ01000083.1, read on the forward strand.
GCAAAGGTGTGGCGCATCGCATGCGGGGCAATGTCGGCCGGAATGCCGGCGAGCGTCGCCAGCATATGGAACCGTCGTCTGAGCATAGCGGCACTCATGCGATTGCCGCGCGCAGAAATAAACAGCGGATGGGGACCGTTTGCGGCAACGCGACGCTTTGCCTGCGCGAGCAGCGCCGGTCTCCCCTCCTCGACATAGGTGCGCGTCGCCTCGAGTGCGCGACGATACAGAGGAACAATACGTTCCTTGCTCCCCTTGCCCCATAGCCGCAGCGTGCGCTCGGACCATGAGATGGATTCCACATTGAGTGCCGCAAGCTCTGAGATGCGCGCGCCCGAGGCATAGAGCAGCTCGAGCATCGCCGCATCGCGCAATCCGGCGGGTGTTGCGGTGTCGGGGGCTTGAAGCAGCGCCTCGACTTGCTGGGTCGTCAGCACGCCGGGCAGGTCGCGCGGCAGCTTGGGCGAAGAAATCGCCGAGACCGCATCGCCCTCCACGATTCCCTCGGCAGCCATCCAACGATAGAGCGACCGAATAGCCGACAAATGTGCCGCAATGGTTCGAGGCGCCACCTGCTCGCGCGAAAGCTCGGCCAAATACGCGCGGACGGTACGCACGTCGGCCATACGCGCATCGACACCCGCACGCTCGCACCAGGCAGCAAAGCGCTCCAACCGCGATCCATAGGCAGTCACCGTATTAGGAGAGAGCCCCTCGACGCGTGCTATGTAGGCGATAAACGAGTCGACGGTATCGTACAGGTCAAAGGCTATGACCGGTCGCCTCCAAACAAGTCGGAACGCGTGGCCAAGTAGGCATCGAGGGCCTCGAGGGCACGATCCGCATAAGCCTGGTAGCGGTCGCGTTTACTGCGGCGCTTGCCGTCCTCGAGCGGCGGCACCAGGCCAAAATTGACATGCATGGGCTGGTAGCCCACGGTTGCCGGATCGGTCGCATAGCCCACGAGCGCACCCAGGGCGCCCACGCGAGGAAGCTCCACAGAAGCCGCACCGATAGCCTCGGCATAGGTGTTAAGCGCAGCAAGCAGACCGGTAGCCACCGCTTCCATGTACCCCTCGGTGCCGGTGATCTGACCGGCGAGGCGCACGCCCGTGCCAGGCACGGCAAAGGTGCCGTCAAGAACATGCGGCGCATCGACAAAGGTATTGCGGTGCATGACGCCATAGCGGAAGAACTCGGCATTCTCCAAACCGGGAACCATATGGAAGACACGCTTTTGCTCGCCAAAAGTCAGATTTGTCTGGAAACCCACCAGGTTATAGGCGCTCTTTTCCTTATTCTCGGCACGCAGCTGAATCGCCGCCCAGGGACGACGTCCGGTTCGCGGGTCGGTAAGGCCGACGGGCTTCATAGCGCCAAAGCGGATAGCATCCTTGCCGGTACGGGCGACCTCCTCGGCGGGCTGACAGGCCTGGAAGAGGTCGCCACCCTCAAAGTCCTTGAGCACAACGCGGTCGGCGGTGGTGAGCGCCTCGATAAAGGCCTCGTACTCCTCCTTATTGAGCGGAGCGTTGAGATAGT
>USHZ01000084.1 GCA_900554595.1 uncultured Collinsella sp.
CGCTTATTGCGAGCTCCACGCTTATGCTTGTTATTGCGCCCCATGGCGCCTCCTTACTATCGATGGCCGTTTACACCCCAAGAGTCTACCCAAATGATCCCTAGGGGACGGCAGGATTGCGGGTCACATAGATAGACCAGCGCCACGATGATCTTCGATCCTGCCGTCCCCTAGGGATCAAAAAACGGGCCGCCCCCAAAAGAGACGACCCGTTGAAGGAACGAATTCCCAGCACGCCTACACGCGCAGATAGCGGCGCATGGCGATGGCAGAACCAAAGAGACCGATAATGACGCCGACCAGAATCAGCGCGGCGTAGGTCACCAGGTAGTACTGCATCGGCAGCGCAAACGACATCCAGCCGATGCTCTCCTGCAGACGCGGAACCATCAGGTTACGCAGCAGCTCCAGCACGCCGATGGAAAGCAGCGAGCCCAAAATGGCCTGCAGCACGCCCTCGGTAATGAACGGCCCGCGAATGAAGCCGTTGCTTGCGCCCACCAGACGCATAATCGCGATCTCACGACGACGTGCCGTAATGGACAGGCGGATCGTGTTGTTGATGAAGATGAACGCGATAAAGGTCAGCAGGCCGACGAGCACCACAGCGGCGATACGGATATAGTTCGTCACCTGGAACAGGCGGCTCACTTCCTCCTGGCCGTACAGAACGCTCGCGTTAACGTCGCCGTCGTCCGCGATCTTCTGAAATTCGGCGTTCTTCTTGAGCTTCTGGGCCGTGCTCTCGACCATGGACGGATCGTCCATCTCGATGGCAAACGAAGCCGGCAGTGGGTTCTGACCGTCGAGCGCGCTCATGGTAGCGTCGGCGTTACCCGACATCTTGCTCGTGTACTCGGCCAGCGCGTCGTCCTTGTCCTTGTACGTCACGGACTTGACGTTGCTCCACGTCTTGAGCTCGGCCTCAAAGGCCTGAACATCTGCCTGGTCGGCGTCATCGCTAATAAAGGCGTTGATGACGACCTGATCCTCGACGGTGCCGATCACGGAGTTCAGCATCGCGGAACCCATAATGAACAGGCCGATGATAAACAGCGAAAGGAAAATCGTGATGACGGCGCCGAGCGAGGTGGTCCAGTTACGGAAGAAGTGGCTGACTGCCTCTTTGAGCGAGTAGCCCACGTTAGTTGGTGCCATAGTTGCCGTAACCTCCCCTCTCCTGGTCGCGGATTACGTGGCCGCCCTCGAGGGCGATCACGCGACGGTGCATGCTATCGACCATCTCGCGGTCGTGCGTAGCGACGATCACGGTGGTACCGGTGCGGTTAATGCGCTCGAGCAGCTTCATGATGCCCAGCGAAATCGCCGGGTCGAGGTTACCCGTGGGCTCGTCGCAAATCAGCAGCGGCGGACGGTTGACCATAGCGCGGGCAACGGCCACGCGCTGTTGCTCGCCACCGGAAAGCTGATCGGGCAGCGAGTCCATCTGGTCGGCCAGACCGACCAGACGCAGCACCTCGGGCACCTGGCTGCGAATGACGCCCTTGGGCTTGCCGATGCACTGCAGAGCAAACGCCACGTTTTCGTAGGCGGTCTTTTGCGGCAGGAGCTTAAAGTCCTGGAACACGGCGCCAATCTGACGACGCAGGAACGGAACCTTGCGGTTCTTGATCTTCATGAGATCCTGGCCGGCGACCAAAATGCGACCGCTTGTGGGCTTGACGTCGCGGTTGAGCGTCGACAGCAGCGTGGTCTTACCCGAGCCGGAGTGACCGACCAAAAAGACGAACTCGCCCGGATAGATCTCGATGTTGATGTCGTCGAGTGCGGGCTTGTTGGGCTGCGCCGGATAGATCTTGGTGACGTGCTCCATAAGGATGACGGGCTCGACACCGGCCTGCTTGGCCATCTTTTTGCGGCTGGCCTGCGGGTCGATGGGCGCAAACACCGACGTGAAGTCGGGGTTGTTGAGCGCATTGTCGAGGCTTGCGACCTCGTCGGCCTGATCGCGCTCGACCACGGGAGCCGCAGGCTGCGTGGGGTCGGGAATGCCGGCAAAAAGACCGGACTGCGCGGGCTGCGGCGCGGGAGCTGCAGGGGCCATGGGATCGGGGATGCCGGCCATGGTAGGCTGCGGCGTGGCGGCGCTCATCTGAGGCTGAGCCACGCGGGCGGTCACCGTCTGAACGGGCTCAAAGCCAGCCGTGCCGGAAAGCGCAACATCGTTGTTGGGGTTGTAGGCAAAGGGATCTGCCGCCGGCTGTGCCTGGTCTGCCGGCTGTGCGGGGATCGGGCTAAACAGCTGATCCTCTGAATCCGGAGTGGCGAAACGATTGCCCGCGACGCTCGGCTGCGTCTTGGGGGCTTCATCGCCCGCACCGGAGGTACGGAAGTGGTTACCCACTGGTGCTCCTTATCGTCGTGCGTTTAAACTACATGAGCGCTTTGTATTTTAGCAGGATTGCCTTTGCTGCACATAAGAAGCATGGCGGGCTTTGGGATCTGCCCGGCCGGGCACGGGGTTGCCTCCCAAATCGTCCTCGGACATGTCGGAGCCCCCGCTGCGCGCTTCGCGCTGCGGGGGCTCCTCCGTCCTGCGGAAAGATTTGGGAGGTAACCCTGTGCGCGGCCTGCGGCTACTATGGGGCCGGCGCATCTACCTTGTGATGCTCCGCATACAAAGTTGGGAGGGTCTGAATGGCACTTTGCTGTATTAAGCCCTTCACTCTTTATCTCATTTGGTTGCTAGCGCTTAAAGCTGAATGTTGCGCAACGTGGGTTGGGAATATCGCTTTACAGTTGAGTTAGATGGATGGTTCTAGGCTTGCTGGAGGTTGATATGGTTTGTCCTTATTGTGGTGCTGAGCTTGCTGATGAGGCTCGGTTTTGCGTGGGATGCGGGGCTGCACTTGACGGGACACAGGCTATGCCCGTAGCCAACCCTGCGGTTACGCCGGCACCTGTGGGTTCGCCCGCTCCCAGCAAGAAGCCCAAGAAAGGCGTCGTGATCGCTATCGTCTGCGCGGCGATTCTTGTTGTTGGCGGGGGCGGTGGGCTGGCGTACCACCTATATCAGCAGCATGTCCAGGAGCAGGAACAGTATGAGTCGGCGCATTCCAAGCATGCGCTCGTGGTGAGTGTAAAGGCTGAAGGGTGGGACACCGATAACGGCGCTTCGCGTGTGCCGGTGCGCGTAAAGGGCAAGACAGTCGACGGAAAGAAGGTCGACAAGATCGAATATGTCGCATCCGACGGCTCGGGCATCAAGCTTATCCAGGGCAAGTACACGCTCAAGGCGGCAGGCTCCCCCATCGCCGCCGACGGCACTATCTACCAGGTGCCTTGCACAAAGGCCGAGCTTACGATTGACGATGTCTTTGCCAAGGGCGAAAAGATTGACCTGGGCGAGCTCGCCGAGCAGGATGCGGTTTTGGACTTCACCCCCATCGATGCCGCCGAGGTAACCGACGACGAGATCAACGACGCCGTGACGCTCGCCATGGCATATAAGGGCAAGGACGCGCCCAACGTCGATGCGTTGCAACACGCCGCAACGAATCGCCGCGACACCGCCGTCGCCGCCAAGAAAGCCGCCGAAGAGGAAGCGGCGCGCCAGGCCGAGGAACAGCGCAAAGCCGCCGCACGCCACATCGAGGCCCAAACCTTCAGTGTCGACCTGCCCGAGTACTGGGATGGCAGGGTCACGGCAAAGGTCAATGGGGATTCGATAGCGTTGTACTCGACCGCCTATCCAGATAAATGCTTCGGCAGTCTCAGCGGATATGACCATGAGGTATGGGCTGTCGGAGATATCGGCGGCTCGTGCGTAAAGGACATTAACCTTGGCGGCGGTCGCTATGTAGAAATATGGATTACGCGCTGGTCCTACGACGCCGCGATGGCTCATCTTTCCAAATTCTCATCGAGCTCGACCGGCTGCTCTGATGATGCCGCCCGCGAGACCCTCGATTTACAGTCCTTGGGAGCCGTCTCATTCGATACCATCGTCTCCGAAATGAAAGCCGCAAACGCGCCGGAATCCAAAACGCTCTTCAAGGCAGATGATATCTTTGCCGGCGCCCTCGCCCCGACCGTAAAACCTCTCTAGCTTCTTCCCCGCTTTCCCTTAAACAAAAAGCCGGGGCGCCTCCACATGGAAGGCACCCCGGCTTATTTTTTGCCCAATACGGGAACGACACTCAAATTAAGGCCAACGCAAAACGTCTTAGGCCAAGAACTCCTTGGTGGTCGCCACGATGTTGGCGGCGTCCAGGCCGTACTTGTGCAGGAGCTCGGCACCCGGGCCGGACTCGCCGAACGTGTCGTTGACGCCAATCTTCTTAAGCGGCGTCGGGCACTGCTCGCACAGGACGTCGGCGACGGCACTGCCCAGGCCACCGATCACGGAGTGCTCCTCGACGGTCACGACGTGACCGGTCTTGGTGGCGCTCTTGACGATCAGGTCGGCGTCGATGGGCTTGATGGTGTGCATGTTGATGACCTCGGCGTCGATGCCCTCGGCAGCGAGCTGCTCGGCGGCCTCGAGGGCCTCGCCGACCATCAGGCCGCAGGCGATGATGGTCACGTCAGCACCCTCGCGCATGACGATGCCCTTACCCACTTCGAACTTGTAGGTCTCGGGGTCGTTGATGACCGGCGAGGCCAGACGGGCAAAGCGCATGTACACGGGGCCGTCGCACTCGTAGGCAGCGCGCGTCACGGCGCGAGCCTCGACGTCGTCGGCAGGAACGATCACGGTCATGCCGGGGATAACGCGCATGAGGGCGATATCCTCGCAGCACTGGTGCGTGGCGCCGTCCTCGCCCACCGAGATACCGGCGTGCGTGGCACCGATCTTAACGTTGAGATGCGGATAGCCGATGGAGTTGCGAACCTGCTCAAAGGCTCGGCCGGCGGCAAACATGGCAAAGCTGCTCGCGAAGGCGACGCGGCCGGTGGTTGCGATGCCAGCGGCAACACCCATTAGGTTGCTCTCGGCGATACCCACATCGAAGAAGCGGTCGGGGCAGGCGGCCTTAAACTTACCGGTCTGCGTGGCGGCGGCCAGGTCGGCGTCGAGGACCACAAAGTCATCGTGCTCGTTGGCGAGCTCGACGAGGGCCTCGCCGTAGCTTACGCGCGTGGCGATTTTCTTGACGTCTGCCATCCTAGAGCTCCTCTCCGGCGGCCGTGAGCTCTGCCATGGCCTGCTCAAACTGTTCATCGTTGGGGGCCTTGCCGTGCCAGCCCACCTGGTTCTCCATAAAGGAGACGCCCTTGCCCTTCGTGGTCTCGGCGATAATGGCGGTCGGCTGACCCTTGGTAGCGCGGGCCTCGGCAAACGCGGCGCGGATCTGGTCGAAGTCGTTGCCGTCGGCGAGCTCCACCACATGGAACTTGAAGGCGCGGAACTTGTCGGCGAGCGGCATGGGGTCGTTGACCTCCTCAACGGGGCCGTCGATCTGCAGGCCATTGTGGTCGACGATCACGCAGAGGTTGTCGAGCTGCTGGTTGCCGGCAAACATGGCGGCCTCCCAGACCTGGCCTTCCTCGCTCTCGCCATCGCCCAGCAGGGCGTAGGTGCGATAGTCGTCGCCCCAATGCTTGGCGGCAACGGCCATGCCCACGGCGGCGGAGATGCCCTGGCCGAGCGAACCGGTGGACATGTCAACGCCCGGGGTGTCGTTCATGTTGGGGTGACCCTGCAGGTGGCTGCCGATGTGACGCAGCGTCTCGAGGTCCTCCTTGGGGAAGAATCCGCGCTCGGCGAGCACGGCGTACAGACCAGGTGCGCAGTGGCCCTTGGAAAGCACGAAGCGATCGCGGTCGGCCTTGCGGGGGTCGGCCGGGTCGACGTTCATTTCCTCAAAGTACAGATAGGTCATGATGTCGGCAGCGCCGAGCGAACCGCCCGGATGGCCGGACTTGGCAGCGTGCACGCCGGTGACGATGCCCTTCCTTACCTCGTTGGCAACCTTTTTGAGCTCTTCGTCGCTCATTGTGCCTTCCTTTCATCCTCTTAAGACAAGATGCGCACGGCACGGAAAGGTAGTCCCAACACAGCCGCAATGCACGTACGTCATTCATTATGCTGGAAACTGATGGCTTTACCAGAGTTTTTATCAATATTTGAACAATTGAGCAGGCAGAACCGCTGATGAAACGGTTTATCAATGTGAACGTCTTTTGGATGGAACGCAGTCGGCCCTACGCGTTAATGTCCTTGAAGCCCTCACCGAAGGTCTCCGTGACATCGGCCACCGTCACGATAGCATGCGGGTCGCGCTCACGCACAATGGTTTTGAGCGTGTTGAGCTCGCGACGGTTCACGATTACCATGATCACCGGCTTCTCGGCACCCGAGTACATGCCGGTCGCCCTAAACTTGGTGCAGCCGCGGCCCAGGCCATACATGATGTCGGCCGCGATATCGGGAAACTTGTCCGAGATGATGAGCACCATACGGCGCCTGTTGCCGCCGTCGACCACGGCATCGATCACGTAGCCGCTAATGACCATCGAAAGGCCCGCATACAGCGCGTTTTCGACCGAGAAGACCGGGGCCGACAGCGCGCACACGGCAACATCGATCGCCATGACGGTGGAGCCCACCGGTAGTGACGTATTGCGCGAGATGATCTGGCCGATCGTGTCGGAGCCGCCAGTGTTGGCACCGGCGCGCAACACCATGCCATAGCCGATGCCCGTGATAATGCCGCCCCACATAGCGGGCAGCATCAGATCGGCATGTGCCAGCGGCGCCACAAACGGAGCGAACAGGTCGGTGAAAAAGCCCAGCAGCACAAAGCCCGTCGCCGTCTGTACCACGTAGAACATGCCACCCTCGCGCATAACGACCAGTAGCAGCAAGGCATTCATCACGATGGTCTGGATACCGACGGGAAGCGATATGCCATGCGAGGCACCGACCGCCTGAATAATGGTGGCGAGGCCCGTGACGCCGCCGGCGGCAAGGCCGTTGGGGATCAAAAACAAGTCCGTCGCGATAGCTGCCAGGGCGCAGCCAAACATGATCTTGGGCAAGTCATGAAAGAAGTTCATCGAAAGAATGCGCTTGATGTCCAGACGATATGCCATGCTGCCTCCCTCAAAAAAGCGCACCCAAACGAGTGCGCTTTGAACTTCTTGCTGTATTCGATTCTACCGATTCACCGGGCAAATACCACCCCTGCGAAGTGTTTGCATCGACCCGGAGCCAACCATGTGCCTAGGCGTCCGAGCCTTCCGCATCGGCGTTGCCGGTTGCCCAGCGATGGTAGCCGATCACAAACGGATCCAGATCGCCATCGTCGAGAACGGCCTCGACGTTGCTGGTCTCCACACCCGTGCGCAGGTCCTTGACCATCTGATACGGGTAGAGCACGTAGCTGCGAATCTGGTTACCAAAACCGATCGTGGTCTTGGGTCCACGAATCTCGTCGAGCGCCTCGGCGCCATAGGCCACCTCGAGCCACTTGCGGAACTGAGCCACGATGTCGTCGCCGAACCACTCACCGTCAAGCACGGGGAGGATGGCGTCGTCGTCGGGCAGAAACCCGGCATTGGGAACTTTTGCCTTGAAGTCATCCACGGTCTGCTGAGCATCCGCCAGAATCAGTCCAGGCGCGAAGGTCGAGTAACGGCCCATGATGCAGCCGACACCATAGGAAATGAGCGATTTCACGTCGCGCACCAAGTCAGCGCGACGCACCGAGACCTTGTCGTCGGGCACTTCGATGGGCACCTCGCCCTCCATGCCGTAGATGCGCGCGAATATGCGGTTGAGCTCCTCCTCGTTAGCCTTGAGCTGGTTGAAGCGCTCGTCGCACTCAGCGCTCCAGCGCTTAAACCTCTCCGAAATCAGCGAGACGGATGCCGTGCGGGCATCGGAGTTCATGCCATAAGAGAGTTGCTCAGCACGTTCGTATGCGGACGGGACGAGCGGATGATAATCAAGGTGCCACGAAATTTCAAAGGCGTCCCAATCCATGCGCGAGATAGCAATGAGCTGATCGACTGCAGCGTCCAACTCATCGCTGAGCACCGCCTTGTTTAGGGGCACTTTTCTTACTTCTCCGACCGATTTCGTTATAGTCGGCGATATTTTTTTCAGAAACGCGTCCCCTACGCTTGAATTGAGAAGCCCAAGAACCGCTTTGGCGTGCTCTTGCGGATAGATGCCGATTCCAGCCATGTCGGAAAGGAAGCCCTTCGGCTTAAATCGAAAAGCACCGCCGCCGATTTTTGACCAAGTCACAACCTCAGAGAATTTAAAATCTGGTCTGTAGTCCTGCACATGTCGCGTCTCTTCAGGAAGCAGATGTTTGACAGCCGCTCCATCATTCTTCCAGTTAATTACTTCAAAATCATTCCCATACCATTTTCGATAGTCTCCGCCTTTGTTGAGCGGATACCAGGTCTGTGGAGCTGTCATCAAATCGTCAACCGATTTGAGCCCAAAACCGATATTACAATACGCCACTTCCCACCAAGTTTTAATAAATACAGCATTATTGCCCGTTTGAATCCCCACGGAGCCAGGGGCATAATCGCCAAGAAGCATGTCGCTGGAAAATGCTCTGCACATTGCCGCGGTGAAACCGTATGAGATTGT
>USHZ01000085.1 GCA_900554595.1 uncultured Collinsella sp.
GACAGTCCTTGCCAGCACGGCCGGCGAGCCGGCGAATCGGCAAAGACTGTCCCCAGCGACCAGTCGTTTAAGAACGTCCCCAATGACTAGGCGGTTAGGCGCGGGATTTGTTGTGGGCGAGGGCTAGGCCTACGGCGGCGATGGCAGCGGCGAAGAGCACCGTGACGCCCAGATCGCAGGCGATGTCGCCCAGCACGGTGGACGTCAAATCCGAGGCAAGCGCCTTGCTGATCGCGTCGTTCACCCAATACGTCGGCACAAAATGCGCCGCGGTCTGCACGGCCGAGCCCATGAGCGACAGCGGCATCCAAGCGCCGCCCAAAAACGTCATGAGCATGCCGAGTAAGTTGCCCACGCCGTTGAGCAGCTCCTCGCGCGCGCCCAGGCTCGAAAGGGTAAAGCCAACGGCCAGCGGCGTGCACGCCAGGGCAAACGTTGCCGCCAGCGCCAGACACACACGACCCACGCCGACCTCGGCAACCGCGCCGGCAAAGCCCACGACACCCATCATGCTCGACACGAGCCAAATGCAGACGGTGAGCACGGCGGCGGCCGCGAACACGGCGAGCGAACGCTGGCGCTCGGAGACCGGGCCGGCCTCCATGCGGCGCACGCGCTCAGGCTCGTTCATGCCCGAGAACACCAATCCCACCGACACGATGACCGACGAGATGATCGCGTACGCGCCAAAGTTGAAATACGACTCGAGCGTGGCGGCGGCAGTCGAGTCGACCCTGACCTGCTCGATCTCGACCTCGGCGCGCTTGGCGGCAGCGTGCTCGGCAGCCTTGGCGACATCGCCGTCGGAGGCAGCTGACTCAAGTGCCGCCGCAGCACCCGCGAGCGAGATCCAGCGCGAGGCCTCGGCAGACGAAAGCGCTGCCGCCATGGTGCCGGCGCCGTAGGTCACATCGAGCTTGGGCAGGGCCTCCCCCGCACGGGCGGCCGCGATCAGGTCGTCCTCAAACCCCTCCGGAATAAAGAACACGCAGTCGGCGCTGCCCTTGGCGCTGTTGCTCTTGGCGAGCGCATCCGCAAGGTCGTACGTGTCGTCACCAACGCCCGTGACCAGGTCAAAGCGTGAGCCCAGATGCTTGGTGAGCGCCCGCGAAAGGTCGCTATTGTCGCGGTCGACCACGATCACGTTGGTGTCGTAGGGCTTGTACTCGGTAAGCTGCGACGAGTTCCAGCTCACCGAGGCCGCGATGAATACGCCCATGAGCGAGATGAACACCGTATAGATGAGCAGGTAGAACGGGTGCGCCAGCGCCATGCGAAGCGCGGTCTTAAAGGTGCTCATAGCGGCTCCTTCCAAAGATCAGCGTAGCGGCGGCGACAAACACCAGGGCCATCAGGACGAGCGCACCAGCGCGAACGGCGAAGGACCCCAGGTCCTCAAAGAAATACAGGCGATTGAACATGTCGCAGATGAGCTTGACGGGGTTGAGCCAGCACTCGGCCGGGCAGGCGCGGGCGACGTCGTCGGCAAGCGCCATCGCCGGCTCGCCGTAGAGCCCGGCGAACAAAGCGCACGTGGTGGCAAAGCCTGTGAGGATGCCCGACTTGGACGCCTTGCCACCCTTAACGGGAAGCGTACCCACAAAGAGCCCCAGGCCCGTCGCGGCAAGCGCGGACACGGCGCCGCCCAGCAGGCACAGCCCCTCGCGCCCGCCAAAGTCGACGCCAACGACTAGGCGCACGTAGCCAATCGCGACCGCCATCGAGGCAAAGGAAACCAGCCACGAGCCGACAAAGATGCCGGCCAGCGACGCCGTCTTGGAAAGGCCACCCACGCAGCGGCGCGCGCCAAGGCCCGACAAATTGGGCTGCAGGTCGACGACGCTCAAGGCGGCAAACTCGGCAGACATCATCGCGACCAGACCAAAGAGCGCGTAATAGTAAATGGTCGTGCCGTCGGGCGTGGTGCGCGTCAGGCTCACGCGACGGGTTCTGCCCTCGAGCGACAGGGCGCGCGCAACCGCCTCCGGATCGGCGAGCGCCGCCGGGTCATCTTGAGCAATCTGGGCCATGAGCTCGGCATTTTGCGTATACGAGCTTGCCACCGTCTCCAGAATGCTGCGGTCGGTGAGCACCGACGAGGCGCGCGAGTTGTCATAGCTCGAAAGCAGCGTGAGCTTGGGCGTGCCCGCGTCGTCGACCGTATAGATGCCCGCGACCTCGCCGGCCTTAAGCGCACGGTTCGCGTCGTCTGCATCGTCGCACTCGTGGATCTCGAGCAGCTGGTCGTCGCCCTCCTTGGCAAGCGACGTCGCCACATCCTTAAAGGTCGAGGCGTCCCAGGCTTCGTCAGCGACAACGGCCACCGGCACCGGGTCGATCTTGCCGTCGGAGCTGAGGTTCGCAAACATAAACATGAACATCGTGGAAAGCGCGACGGGAAAGATCGCGCCCCAAACCCACGTGCTCGGCCGGCGCAGCAGCGTCTTGACCGTAATGATAATGGTGTTGAACATGGCTGCCCCCTAGTCGCGCAGCTCGCGGCCGGTGATCTCGAGGAACACGTCGTTGAGAGTCGGCGGCTCGCTCCACACTCGGCCGAGCGCCACGTCGGCGGCGCGCAGCGTATCGAGGATGTCGACCAGATTGTGCGGGCTCGCTTCGCAGGTGCAGACGAGCTCGCCGCCCGACAGCCCAACCGAAAGCACATGCTCGAGGGCGCGCAGGCGCTCGACTGTGGCGGCCTCGACGGCGCCGACCTCGACAGTCACGCGCTCGCCCATCTGAATCATGCGCTTGAGCTCGTCGTTGGTGCCCTGCGCCAGCACGCGCCCGCCGTCCATGATCATGATGCGGCTGCAGATCTGCTCGACTTCCTCCATGTAATGGCTGGTGTACACCACCGTGGCGCCCTCGTCGCGCAGGCGGCAGATGCCCTCCAGGATGGCGTTACGGCTCTGCGGGTCGACCGCCACCGTGGGCTCGTCAAAAAAGATGAGCTCGGGCTTGTGCGCGATGCCGCAGGCAATGTTGAGGCGGCGCGCCAGGCCGCCCGAGAGTTTGCCGGGGCGGAACTTGGTAAAGTCGCCCAGCCCGACAAAGTCGATGGCCTCGTCGACCAGCGCGCGACGGCGCTTGCGGTCGTTGACGTAGAGGCTGCAGAAATAGTCGATGTTCTCGCGCACGGTGAGTTCGTCGAACACCGCCACCTGCTGCGGCACCACGCCGATGCGACGCTTGAGGTCGTAGCGGGCGGGCGTCATGGGCTCGCCGAATAGCTCGATGGTGCCTTTGTCGTAGGCGAGCAGCTGCAGAATGCAGTTGATGGACGTGGTCTTGCCCGATCCGTTGGGGCCCAGCAGGCCAAAGATCTCGCCGGGGGCGATGCTCAGGTTAAAGTGGTCGAGCGCAATAAGGTCGTCATAGCGCTTGACGAGGTTTTCGACGTGGACGATGTCTGTCATGAGGCGGCCCTTCCGTTGATTGCGGCCCGGTACGATTGCATCATCGCAGGAGCGGGCGGCGCGCACCAGTGAGCTTTGTCACGAGTGCGGAGGTCTTGGTCGTGCGGCCTGCCGACGCCCCCGCTTTGCCGCGCGGGAGGAATGTCACGGTTGCGCAGGCGGCCCCTCCACCACGCGCAGCTTCGCGTACAATACCCGTATGAACAGGCTTTTCGACAAATCGATCGTGCTAGCGTGCTGCATCGCAGCCGCCGTGGGCCTTGCTGTGGACGCTCGCCTGGTCGCGGCGTTTTGCCTTGGCGTTATTGCCACTTCGCTGGCCGAGGTCGCACAGGAAGAACGCATGCGCCGCACAAGCGAGGCCGCGAGCTTCGTCTACATCATCGCGGCCGTCTTCGTTCCGCCATTTGTGCCGTTTGCGCCTCTCGCCCTCTATGACATCGCACGACGCGTGCGCCGCGAGCACGTCTGGGTCGCGCTGGGCACTGGCGTCGCCTTTGCCTTTGCGCTCGTCGCGGACCTTCGCGCCGACGCGCTCACCGCCCGAACGCTCCTGCTGACCGCCATCCTTTCGGTTGCCGCCACCTTGCTATCGCTACGCACCGCCCAGTTGGAGCGCGAGCAGCAGCGCATGCGCCGTATCCGCGACGGGCTGCAGGAACGAGCCCTCGTGCTCGAAGCGCGCAACCGCGATCTTGCCGACCGCCAGGACTACGAAGTCGAGCTCGCGACGCTCGCCGAACGCGCCCGCATCGCGCGCGAGATCCACGATAACGTCGGGCACCAGCTCACGCGCGCCTCGCTGCAGACCGAGGCCCTGCGCGTAGTTCACGCCGACGAGCCCGGCGTCGCCGCCGATTTCGCAGACGTCAAACGCACGGTTGACGAGGCGCTCCAGCTTGTGCGCATCAGCGTCCACGCACTCAACGACAACGCCGTCGACCTTTCCGTGCAGCTCGAACGCATTGTTGAAGGCGCGCGCTCGGACGGCGGCCCGCAGATTGAGCTTGAAGTTATGACCGAACATGCACCCGCAAACGTCGCGAACTGCTTTGCGGCGGTCCTGCGCGAGGCGCTCTCCAACACCATGCGCCATGCTTGTGCCCAGACCGTCACTGTACGATGCATGGAGCATCCATCGTTTTACCAGCTCATCGTCACCGACGATGGCGTGGGCGGAGTCCAAGCAAGCGGCCGCTGCGCCGCAGAGGGCATGGGGCTCGCCTCCATGCGCGAGCGCATCGAGGCGCTTGGCGGCACCTTCACCGCCGGCCCGCGTGCCAGCGCCGGCGGCTGGCGCGTGTTTGCCACCGTTCCCAAACAGCAAGGAGATGAGGGCCGATGAGGCTCATCGTTGTCGACGACGACCGCTTGGTGGTCGATTCGCTCAAGATTATCCTGGGCGCCCAGCCGCAGATTGAAGTGGTGGGCACCGGCGCCAACGGCGACGATGCGGTTTCGCTCTATGCCGAGCACGCACCCGATATCGTGCTACTCGACATTCAGATGCCGGGGCGCGACGGACTTTCGGCGGCCCGCGAGATTCTTGAGCGCGATCCTGCGGCACGCGTGGTGTTTCTGACGACATTCTCGGATGACGAGTACATTGTGTCGGCGCTCAAGCTGGGCGCCCGCGGCTACCTGATCAAGACCGATATCGCCGCCATTCCGCCGGCGTTGGCGCAGGTCATGGACGGCAAACGCGTGCTCGAGGGCAAGGCGATCGAGGACATCGATTTTGACGGAACGGGCATCGCGGCGGGCACGCCCCGCCGGCCCGCGGCCTTTGCCAGCCTGACCGACCGCGAGTTCGAAGTCGCAGAGCTCATCGCCCGCGGTCTCGACAACAAGGAGATTGCCGCCACCGCCTACATGGGCGAAGGCACCGTGCGCAACCACATCAGCTCGATCCTTGCCAAAATGGGCCTGCGCAACCGCACCCAAATCGCCATCGCCTACCTGCGAGGGTAATTACCCAACGACCGACCGCCC
Organism: uncultured Collinsella sp.; assembly: GCA_900554595.1. Lineage (GTDB taxonomy): Bacteria > Actinomycetota > Coriobacteriia > Coriobacteriales > Coriobacteriaceae > Collinsella. The sequence goes on from USHZ01000085.1 coordinate 5,415, forward strand.
CGGCATAGCAAAATGGCTGCTACCGAGTTAATGCTATTTCAAAACTATGCCGGTTTACTACGACGAATCGCCCACCTTCGACCGCGGCAAATTGCGCGCTTACAAAACCGCAGGTAGAACGCTTGTAATATTTAGAAAAATGCAGTCATGGTCGGGAATGTCGAATTCATCGTAGTAAACCGGCATAGTTTTGTTCGGGCGGCCCTGCATGGGTGCCTCCGCAAGCCTCGCGGGACCAAAATAATCCATTTTCTTCCACCCGCGGAAACCGGCTGACAGCGCCCGCCACGAAATCGGCCCATCTACTACGTTTGACTCAATATCCCCGATCATACCCGCTTTTCATGAAAAATCACAGGCGTTCTACCTGCGGTTTTTATTTCGCATTACTTGCCATGGTTGAGGGTAGCGGCTTAAACGTAGTAGATGGGCCCATTTCATGGCAGACGGGTCACGTAGCAGCCCTCGCAAGGCAAAAAGTGATCCGTTTTCCTCCGTCCCCGAGGGATCAGGGGCTGTTACGGATATGGTGGCATTTCAAAACTATGCCGGATTACGGGGCCAAAGTCGGGACCCTCATCCATACCCCCTATTTTTGAAAAACAGCAAGCAATCTACCTGCGGTTTTATTTTTGCGATTTTCTGTATGGTCGGAGGTTCGCTATCCAGCCCCGTAATCCGGCATAGTTTTGTTAGCGGCGGCCCAACCGCGCGTTCACGCGCGGGGCCGGCGGGGCATTTTTGCCCCGCCGGCCCCCATTCCAGCGCTATACCAGCCCCATTCCAGCGCTACTCCGGCTTGGTTTCTACCGTGGGAGTCTTGGTCGCCGCAACTGAGGTGCGGGCGGTATCCATAGTCAGGCAGTGCTTGGGGCAGCTCTCGATGCACTCGCCGCACACCACGCAGACATACGGGTCGATCGACCACGTTCCGCCTTTGCGATCGACCGCGAGTGCGCCCGCCGGGCAGCGACGCGCGCACATGCCGCAGCAGATGCACACGTCCATGTCGTTGACGATGTGCCCGCGCAGGCGCTCGGGCGCCGTCAGCTTCTCCTGCGGATAGCACACCGTTACCGGCTGCTTGACCATAGAACCCAAGGCCGTCTTGGCAAATGTCAGTAAACTCATGCCGCGCCTACCTTTCCGTGCAGCTAATGCAGGGGTCGATGGTCAGGATAATCATGGGCACGTTGGCAAGGAGCACGCCCTGCAGCGCATGCGTCAGACCCGCCAGGTTCTGCGATGTCGGCGTGCGCACGCGAAAACGGTCCAGGTTCTTGGTGCCGTTGCCGCGCACATAGTAATACGCCTCGCCACGCGGCTGCTCAATCACAACCTCGCCACGCGCGCCGTCGGCCGGCGTGAGCTTGGTGCGCCCGCCGATTCCGTCGTGCGGAATCTTGCCCACAAGCTCTTTGATAATGTCCATGGCCTGGGTGACCTCGGCACAACGCACCTGGCAGCGGGCATAGCAGTCGCCATCGGTGGCAACGATGGGCTCAAACGCGGCCAGGTCCGCATAGGCACCGTCGCCGAACATGCGCACGTCGTAATCCACGCCCGAGGCGCGCCCGAACGGGCCGACCATCGAAAGCTCCAGCGCATCCTTCTTGCTGATCACGCCCACGCCGTGCAGGCGCTCGCCGCAGCTGTCGTCGTCCAAAAACGTATGCACCAGGGCCTCGTAGTCGGGACGCATGGTATCGAGCGTCTGGACAATACCCGCCAGCTCAGAGTCCTCAATATCGTGCTTAAGGCCGCCGATCTCGTTAATCGAAAGGATCACGCGGCCGCCGCAAGTGCTCTCAAAGATCTTGAGAATCTGCTCGCGCAGCGTCCACGACCGATAGAACAGCGCCTCGAAGCCAAAGGCATCGGCGAGCAGGCCCAGCCACAGCAGATGCGAGTGAATGCGCGAGAGCTCGTGCAAAATGGTACGGATATACTGCACGCGACCGGGCACCTCGATGCCGAGCATACGCTCGCAGGCGCTGGCATAGCCGTAGCTGTGACCCACGGCGCAGATGCCGCAGATGCGCTCGGCGATGTAGCCAAACTGATGCATATCGCGCTTTTCGGTGAGCTTCTCGAGTCCGCGGTGCACAAAGCCGATCTGCGGAATCGCCTCGATGACGCGATCGTCCTCGATCACCAGGTCCAGATGAAGCGGCTCGGGCAGCACCGGGTGTTGCGGGCCAAACGGAATAACGGAGCGATGCGCCATGGACCTTACGCCTCCTTTTTCTGCTTGTCGCGGGCGGCCTTGGCGGCAAGCGCCGCGCGGACCTTGGCCGCTTTCTCGGGATCCATGGCGGCGAGCTTTGCCTCCATCTCGGCAGCCTTGAGCGCGGCCTTCGCAGCAGCCTCGTCATGCTGAGCATCGGAGCCGGCTGCGGCCTTGCGCGCCTTGGCCTCGGCGGCGGCGCGGACCTTCATGGCCTTCTCGCGCGCGGCCTTCACCTCGGGCGTGATCACACTCATGGGTTCGGCAGTCGAGACCTGGTAGAAAAAGCCCTTAAAGTCAATCTGCATGTCGGTGATGGCAAGACCAAACAGGTCGTGCGCCTCGTTCTCAAACGGGAACACCGCCGGATAATACGAGCTGATGGACGGAATCTCCTGGTACTGGTCGATACCCTCGACCACCAGATTCTCAATCGCATAGCTGCCGTCCTGCGCAATATGCTCCCGAGCAGCACGAACGTTGATAAACGTATAGACCAGGCGATACGAGCCGTCGTCGACGTTGCGCTCAGCATGCATTTGCACAAAGCGCGCGCCGACGCCCTTGAGCGCCTGGACATGCGACAGGAGCTCGTCGATCCCGACGGTGGTATAGATAGCCTTTTGCATTACTCGGCCTCCTT
>USHZ01000086.1 GCA_900554595.1 uncultured Collinsella sp.
AGTACTTGCGGCCCATGAAGCGCTTGATGGAGAACACGGTGTTCTTGGGGTTGGTGACGGCCTGGTTCTTAGCGGCCTTACCCACGACGCGGTCGCCGTCGGCACGGAAGCCAACAACGGACGGGGTGGTGCGGTCGCCCTCGGCGTTCACGATAATGGTCGGAGAACCGCCCTCGAGGACGGCCATAGCGGAGTTAGTAGTACCAAGGTCGATACCAAGAATCTTACTCATTAGAAATTCCCTTTCTCTTTTGCGCTCGCGCCGCCTCGACGGTCTGTCGCGCGGCGCTTCGGCTTGTCTTTCAGGATGTAGTGTATCCCCTTATGGGCCGGAATATACAAAATCTAAGTCAATTCATATAAGATTTCTTATCTCTGAGAGTTTAGGTTCTCAAATGCGCAGGTAGATGCACTGTTTGAGTTCTCGGCAGATCTATTGAGATCTATGTAGAGTTGACTGAGGTGCGAGCCAGAAGCCGTGCAGGGGGCTTTGGAGCGACCCCGGGGGAAGCGCGACCCAGCCTGAGCGTAAATTCCGGGACGCAGTTTCCGCCGGGCGGTCCAACCGGAAACTGTGTCCCGTTTTGGACGTGGATTACGGGATGCGGTTTCCGCAAGCACGCTCAATCGCCCTATATTTCAAGTCACCTGTAGCTAACATTTGCGCAGCTCAACGGCTTCACCTGCATGTTTTTTAGTAAGCCGTGGCATACTCGGCGAACGGTATGAAGATGCCGGTCAGAGGGTATTGCAAACGGTCGCTCCCGTGGTATGTTTTTGCCCGAATCAAACCGACGCGCATCGCCTGTAGCGTCGGTCAACAGAGAGGAAACTACCATGGCTCATCCCGTAATTGATGCCGACGAGTGCATCGCTTGTGGCGTTTGCGTCGACTCCTGCCCCGCTGGCGTTCTGGAGCTCCAGGACGTCGCTACCGTCGCTGACGAGGATTCCTGCGTCGCCTGTGGCGCTTGCCAGGACGCTTGCCCCGCCGGCGCGATCACCGAGATCGTCGAGGAGTAATAACTCCCCCACTTGCACACTCACAAGTACACCGTGCACAAAAAAGGAGGCCTCCGCATCGCCGCGGAGGCCTCCTTTTTTGTGCGGATAACCAATTAGGCACCGTCGCAGGTTGAGCTCACGTCAGCGAAAACGTCCCTAAGCGAGCAAGGTGACGTGAAAGAGGAGGGAAGCGTACTTTGGGTACGCGACCGACGATTGAACGTCAGATTGCCGCTTAGGGGCGTTTGCAGCGTCGGCTAAGAGAGATCATCCTCGTAGGGCATTAAATCGGCAAGGTAGCCCTTCTCCTTGAGTATGGCCTCGATCTCGTCGAGAGTCTGCTCGTCTTCTGCCGCAATGCGGTGGAAGTGATAGCCACTCGTCACCGTTAGCAGCGGAAAGCTCTTGCCGCTCTCGATATCGTGCAGGTAGCGCTCAACATCGCGACGATTGCGAATGTCCAGGTCGGCCGTGATCTTACCGTACACGCGGTGATTGACGATCACGTTGAGCACGGCGCCGCCCGCGTCGACGATGCTCGTGAGCTCATCGCCCGCCTGCTCCACGCCGTGGCGTACCTTGACCAGACGCGTGGGCACAGCCGGGCTGCTCGCCGCCTCCTGTAGTACATAGCCGCGATTGGTGGCGACGATATCGTGCCCGTCGGCGCGCAGCAGGGCGATGTCCTGCACCACGACCTGGCGGCTCACGCCCACCTCGCGGGCAAGCGCACTGCCCGAGACAGGATCTTTGGCTCCCTCGAGCACGGCCATGATGGCACGGCGACGCTCGCGGGCGTCCATTATTTACCGTCCAGCAGACGCAGGTGCTTGAGCGAGAGGTCGAGAATCGGCGCAGAGTGCGTCAACGCCCCCGAGCTGATAAAGTCAACACCCAGGTCGGCGAGCGCGCGGATATTGTCGGCGTTTACGTTGCCCGAGCACTCGGTCTTGGCACGACCGGCGATAAGCTCAATCGCTGCAGCCATGTCGTCGTGGGTCATATTGTCGAACATGATGATGTCGGCACCGGCCTCCACGGCCTCGCGTACCATGTCCAGGTTCTCGCACTCGATCTCGACCGTCGCGGTAAACGACGCATGGGCGCGCGCCATCTCAATCGCGCGTGCCACGCCACCGGCGGCGTCGATGTGGTTGTCCTTGAGCATGACAGCCGTCGACAGGTTATAGCGGTGGTTGCTGCCACCGCCGATCTCGACTGCGGCTTTCTCGAAGACACGCATGCCCGGCGTGGTCTTGCGCGTGTCGACAAGCACGGTCTTGGTGCCCTCGAGCGCAGCCGCCATCCGATGCGTGTAAGTAGCGATGCCGCTCATGCGCTGCAGATAGTTGAGCGCCACGCGCTCGCCCGAAAGCAGCACGCGCGCGTCGCCGCGCACCTGGCCCACGTGATCGCCGGCGTGTACCTCGTCGCCGTCCGCGACATCGAACAACACGGAGCTCTGCGGATCCAGCAGCTCAAAGGTGCGGGCGAATACGTCCAGGCCGGCGATAATGCCGTCGGCCTTGGCGATGAGCTCAACGGTAGCGGGGCGCGCCGTGGGGCACACGCTCGCCGTACTCACGTCCTCAAACGTGATGTCCTCGCGCAGAGCCTGCAAAATCAGATCATCGACGACGAGCTTCATGGTAATGGGATTCATGGTCTACTCCTCCACGGCCTGCGTGCCAGCAGCGCGGGCCAAATCATCGATTGCAAGGGTATCGGAACTCAGGGCGCGATGGCGTCCATCGAGCACGGGCTCGCCCGCCCGCTCCACGGCCAGCGACTCGCCGGTGCGCATGCGCCACGCAGCGCGGCGACCCCAGACTAGGGACTCGAGCAGGCTGTTGGAAGCTAGACGATTCTTGCCGTGAACACCGTTGCAGGCCGTCTCGCCAGCGGCGTAGAGCTCGGGCATCGAGGTGCGGCCGTCCTTGTCGACCCACACGCCGCCCATAAAGTAGTGCTGCGTGGGCGTGACGGGGATGGGCTCATCCAGGATGTCGCGACCGTCCTCAAGGCAGCGCGCGCGAATGTTGGCGAAGTGCCCGGTCACCACGTCGCGCTCGACGGGGGCAAAGCTCAGCCACTCGTGCTCGGTGCCGTCCTGCTTCATCTGCTCGCGGATGGCGGCGGCGACCACGTCGCGCGGCTGCAACTCGTCGGTAAAGCGCTCGCCGGCGGCGTTGAGCAGAATCGCGCCCTCGCCGCGGCAGCTCTCGCTGATCAGGAAGGTGCGGCCCGGCTGCGGCGAGAACAGTCCCGTGGGGTGGATCTGCACGTAGTCCAGGTGCTCCATCGTGATGCCGTGCTCCTGCGCGATGTAGCAGGCGTCACCGGTGAGCTGCGGGTAGTTGGTCGAGTGGTCGTACACGCCACCGATACCACCCGTTGCCCACAGCGTATGGCGGGCATGAATCTTAAACGGCTTACCGGTATGCACGCCCTCATCGGCATTTGCCAGCTCGTCGGCGGGGCGAGCTGAATCGCCCTCATCCACGGCAACGGCGACGACGCCGGTGCATACCGCGGCACCATCGCGCTCGACGGTCAGGATGTCGGTCATGGCAACGTGTTCGAGAATCTGCACGTTGTCTAGCTTGCGGACAGCCTGGAGCAGCTTGGTCGTAATCTCCTTGCCTGTAATATCGGCATGGAAGGCGATGCGCGGGCGGCTGTGTGCACCCTCGCGGGTAAAGTCGAGGCTGCCGTCGGCCTTGCGCTCAAAGTCCACGCCCATGGCCAGCAGATCGTTGATGACCGAACGGCTCGAGCGAATCATGATGTCAACACTCTCGCGGCGGTTCTCATAATGGCCGGCGTGCATGGTGTCCTCAAAGAAGGCATCATAGTCAGAGCCTTCGGGCAGTACGCAGATGCCGCCCTGCGCGAGCATCGAATCGCACTCATCGACGGCGCCCTTGGAGAGCATGATTACGCGCGTGCTCGTCGGCAGATTGAGAGCCGCATACAGGCCCGCCACGCCGCAACCGGCAATGACGACGTCACACTTCATATCGGGGTATTGTTTGGTTTCCACAGGAATCCTCTCCCTTGTAATGTGGCATAGGGGATGGTCCCTCATGTCACATTGGCTTAGCGCGCCGCGTACTCGAGCATGCGGTCGAGTGTGAGCTTGGCCTGATCGGCGGCCTCGTCCGACACGCCAATCTGCACCTCGCCCTCGCCCGTCTCCAGGCAGTGCACGAGCTTTTCGAGCGTGATGAGATCCATGTTGACGCAGGTGGGCTGCACCGCAGGGAAGTAGAACTTCTTGCCGGTGCCCTGGCAGCGGCGCTCAAGTTCGTAGAGCACGCCGCGGACCGTCACGATGATGAACTCGCTCGCGTCCGACTCCTCGGCATACTTGATGATGCCGGCAGTAGAGCCGATGTAGTCGGCCTCGGCCAGGACGTCGGCCTTGCACTCGGGGTGCGCCAGCACGAGCGCGTCGGGGTGGGCCTCCTGCGCGTCGACGATCTGCTCGACGGTGATGATGTGATGACGCGGGCAGTAGCCGTTGTTGAGGATGACGTGCTTTTGGGGCACCTGCTCGGCCACAAAGCGGCCCAGGTTCTGGTCGGGAATGAACAAGATGTGCTGCTGCGGCAGCTCGGAGACGATCTTGACGGCGTTAGAGCTGGTAACGCACACGTCACTCCAGCTCTTGATCTCGACCGTCGAGTTGACGTAGCACACCACGGCCAGGTCGTCGCCATACTCGGCGCGCGCCGCGTCGACCGTCTCGCGCTTGACCATGTGCGCCATGGGACAGTCCGCGCCCGGCTCGGGCAGCAGCACGGTCTTGGTGGGGTTGAGCAGCTTGGCGCTCTCGCCCATAAACTCCACGCCGCACAGCACGATAGTCTGCTGCGGCAGGCTTTTGGCGAGCTTTGCCAGGTAGAAGCTGTCGCCGACGAAATCGGCCACAGCCTGGACCTCGGGCGCCACATAGTAGTGCGCCAGGATTACCGCGTCACGTTGGGTTTTTAGTTGCTGAATAGCCTCGACGAGCTCTGCGGGCACCAGTGCCGCGCGCTCCGTTGCCGTCGTTGCCGATGCTAGGCCGGCCGCAATATCGCGTGCAAGCTCCGACGCATCCATGTTCGCACTCTGTGCCATCAAGGCCCCTCTCTTTTGGCGAATCTTGGGGCTTTAGTATGACACCTAGGTTTACAGCTGACAAGACAGCTGTAAACCTAGGTGTAAAGTTGAAATAAAGATTCAATCATGCGGCAGGTCCATTTTCGAACTGGCAAGCTGAGGATAGCCGAGCTCTCGATAGCGCAGGAGGCATCTTTCGCCACCGCAATACCGCTCGGCGCGAGTTGCGCGACGTGGGGCGCAAATGGGACACGCCTCCGCGAGCGGTCCGCACCCAATGTGGCAAAATCGAACTACTAAGGGGGCTCAGAATGCTCAAGATTATTGCCTGCGACGACGACGTCGCTTTTCTAGATAGACTGCACCGGATGATCGACCGTTGGTCGAGCGAGACGGGCACGGCGGTCGATGTTGCACTCGTTACGCGCGGCGAGGACCTGCTGGCCCGCCATGCCGCATCGCGCGCCGACATCATCTTGCTCGATATGATCATGCCGCTCGTCAACGGCATGGACACCGCGCGCGAATTGCGCCAGGCCGATACCGCCGTGCGTCTGGTGTTTCTCACCTCATCGCCCGAGTTTGCACTGGAGTCCTACGAGGTCCGCGCCTTCGATTATCTGCTCAAGCCCGTGGCTTACGAACGCCTAGCGCAGTTGCTCGACGAGCTTTCGAGCATGCGCCCGGCGGCAACCGACGAGCTCGTGATCAAAACTTCCTTTGGCTACCACGCCCTGCGCCTGTCCGACATCGAATATGCCGAGGCGCGCAACAAGCACGTGGTCTTCCACCTGCGCGACGGACGCGATATCGAGGCACTTGAGTCGTTCCGCAGCGTCGAAGACCGTTTGGCGCAAAATGCCACCTTCTTTAAATGCCACCGCAGCTACCAGGTCAACCTGCGCAATATCGATCACTTTGACCGCACGGGCATCGTCATGCGCTCGGGCGCGTGCATCCCGCTTTCGCGCAGCTGCAAGCAGGGATTCCAAGACGCCTACTTTGCGGTGCGCTTTGAGGGTGGGAGACACTGATGGTCTCCACGGTCGAAATGATCCTTTGGGCAATCCACCACGCCACGACGCTGCTCTTTGGCGTCTTTGCCTCGGCGGCGCTGTGCGGTGTCGAGATCAACCGGCGTCATGCGCTTGAACTGGTGCTGGTCGGTGCCGTAACTGGATGCGCATTTGGCCTCGCCAATGCCGTCGGCGGCGAGCTTTTCGCCCGCCAGGTATATCCACTCGTCGTGCATCTGCCGCTCGTCATCTATTTGTGCGCGCGCTACCGCCTGAGCCCGCTGCTTGCCGTACTCGGCATTACGAGTGCCTATCTGAGCTGCCAGTTCAGCAATTGGATGGGCATTGCCGCATTTGCCGCAACCGATTCTCAGATCGCGTACTATCTGGCGCGCATCGCGACCACACTCGCCGTCTTTGCCGTCCTGTTGCATTGGGCCGGCGACATCAGTCCGCGCTTGGCGATTAAAAGCACCACCGAGCTGGGCATCCTTTTAATCCTGCCGCTCGTCTATTACGTCTTTGACTATGCCACCAACGTCTACACCACGCTGTTCCACTCGGGCTCGGTGGTGACGGTTGAGTTTTTGGCATTTGCGCTCTGTGCCTTCTATCTTATGTTTCTTGCCGTTTACCTGCGCGAATACGAAGAAAAGGAAACCGCCGAGCGAGAGCGCTGGATGCTCGAAACCCGCGACAGCGCCGCCATCAAAGAGCTCGAGGCTTGGCGTCAATCTGGGCGCGAGCTGTCGATTCTTCGCCACGATATGCGCCACTTCCTACGCGGCCTGGCCGCTTTAATTGAGGAGGGCCACACCGACGAGGCGCTCAAACGCATCGATGAACTCTGCGAAGTCGGCGATCGCACCGCCGTACGCCGCTTCTGCGCCAACGAGACCGTAAACATCGCGCTTTCGTCATTTAACTCGGATATCAATAGAAACGGCATTACCGCCAACCTGCGCGCCGCCGTACCCGAAACCATCCACGTAGGTGACGCCGACCTGTTTAGCGTGCTCTCAAATGCCTTGGAAAACGCTATCACCGCTGCAAGCGCCGCACCCCAAGGAAAGCGATTCGTCGACTTTGACCTGCGATTAGAGGACGGCCAGCTGCTGCTGTTAGTTTCCAACACGTTTGACCGCGCGCCGCGCATGGTCGACGGCATGCCCGTAGCCGGGCACACCGGACACGGCTTTGGAACCAAGAGCATTAAGCTTGCCGTCGAACGCATGAACGGCAACTGCCAGTTCCGCATTAACGGCGATCGGTTTGAGCTGCGCGCTGTGATGTAGAAGTGCGGCGCCGATCTCGAGGCGTGCCTTGCCCGCCAGACAATCGCTCGCCGGCGCTAATCCGCTACAGCGGAGCGGCCGCCGGGGTCAGCTGCTTGATGTATGCCCACATGCGCTGCTTGGCGGCTTTGTCAGTTAGCGCCGCCTCAAAACCGTCGAGCGCGAGCACGCGGCGACCCTGCACATGGGCGACCAAGCCGGGCTTGAGCATGGCGGTGTCGAAGTCATCGATCGCCACGAGCATATCGGCGTAGGTCTCGCGCATGGCGTCAGCCGCGTTGTTGTCGAGCAGTAGCACCGCCTCGGGATCCAAAGCCTCAAGCGCCTCGCGGAACAGCTCGCACGGCAGAGTCTCGCCCACCGCGACCGCTCCGTCACCCACGCCGGCGACGCTTGCCAGCACGCAAAAATCCTCGGGCGCGTAGCCGATGGCCCCAAGCGCCTTGCGCAACGCCGTGCCATCCGGGCCGGCAGCAAGCTCGCCACCCGAACGCTCGGCGTCGTCCAAATCGCCTTTGACCAGAACGATCGGCGAGCACGCGTTGCCCGCGATACGCACGCCACGGACCGCAAGCGATGTGAGCTCCTGCTCGGCCGCCTGGGCGATGGCTTCTTTTTTCTGGCTTTGTGACGTGGACATGCGCTCTCCAATCGTTTGCGTGCCCACCATTATATAAAAGAGCCGTCCGCGA
>USHZ01000087.1 GCA_900554595.1 uncultured Collinsella sp.
TGTGGGAAAAGGTATTCAATGCGGCAAATAAAGACTCGGCAATGATTGAGGACGGTAGCAATTACGGCGATTTCCTGCTCAAGACTATCGACGGCGCCAAGGATGAGTTCACGGCGGATGAGCTCAAGACGCTTAAGGCCGGTGCGCAGCAGGTCAAGGAGATCGAGGATAAGCTCATGGCGCTGGAGAAGGAGTTTCCCGGATGCGGCAGCACGCCCGGCGAGGGGGAGAGCGTCGATGCCCCGACCGCAGGCATGACCAACGGCGAGAGCGGGGAGACGAAGTTCCCCAGCTTTAAGGGCAAGGACCTGGACGGCAACGATGTAAGCAGCGACGAGCTGTTCTCCAAGAACAAGGTCACCGTCATGAACTTCTGGTTTACCACCTGCAAGCCCTGCGTGGGCGAGCTGGGCGATCTGGAAGAGCTCAACAAAGAGCTCGCCGCAAAGGGCGGTCAGGTCGTGGGCGTTAATTCCTTTACGCTCGATGGCAACAAAGACGAGGTGGCAGACGCCAAGGACGTACTTTCCAAGAAGGGCGTGACGTACAAGAACATCTGGTTCAAGTCGGATAGCGAGGCCGGCAAGTTCACCTCCAACTTGTACTCGTTCCCGACCACCTACGTGATCGACCAGAACGGCAACATCGTGGGAGAGCCAATCATGGGCGGCATCAACTCCGCCGAGCAGCGAGAGGCGCTCAACAAGCTGATCGATCAGGCGCTTGCTAAGAGCGAGCAGTAAGTCCGAATGTGACAACGGGACGGTCCCTTTGTCACATCGTCGATGTTATGTGCGGGATGGTGCGCCACGTGGCGTGCCATCCCGTTCGTTTTTTGGCGTGCTTCGTTACATTCCTCACTGGCGCCGGCAAAAAATGGGGATAGAGTAGGACAAACGCGTCGAATACGAACGGCGGAGGAGAGCGGGCGGGGTGCCTGCGCAGGAGAGGTTGCCGTCCATGCTGGAGCTCAAAGGAATTTGCAAAAGGTACGTTACGCAGTCGTTTACGCAGGTGGCGCTCGACAACGTAAGCCTGGCTTTTCGCGATAACGAGTTCGTGGCCATTCTGGGTCCCTCGGGTTCGGGCAAGACCACGCTGCTCAACGTTATCGGCGGACTCGACCACTTTGATTCTGGCGACCTGCTGATCGACGGTATTTCGACCAAGGACTTTCACGATCGCGATTGGGATGCCTACCGCAACAACCGCATCGGCTTTGTGTTCCAGAGCTATAACCTCATTCCGCATCAGACCATTTTGGAAAACGTGGAGCTGGCGCTGACGCTCACGGGCGTGGGGCATGCCGAGCGTCGCCAGCGTGCGCGCGAGGCGTTGGAGAAGGTCGGCCTGGGCGAGCACGTTAACAAGCGCCCGAGCCAGCTATCGGGTGGGCAGATGCAGCGCGTGGCCATCGCCCGCGCCCTGATTAACGATCCCGAGATCGTGCTGGCTGACGAGCCGACCGGCGCCTTGGACTCAACGACATCCGTACAGGTCATGGATTTGCTCAAGGACGTTGCGCGCGACCGTCTGGTCATCATGGTCACGCACAATCCTGAGTTGGCGTACCAGTACGCCACGCGCATCGTCAACCTGGCGGACGGCAAGATCACCGACGATTCCGACTCCTTTGATGTTGCCAATGCCGCGCGTCGAGAGGCCAAGCCTACGCGCAAAACCTCGATGAGCTTTGTGACGGCGCTGGGGCTTTCTGCTCGAAACCTCATGACCAAAAAGGGCCGTACGGCCATGACGGCCTTTGCGGGGTCGATTGGCATTATCGGTATTGCGGCAATCCTGGCGCTCTCCAATGGCGTGAACAATTACATCAAAAAGGTCGAGGAGGATACGCTCTCGAGTTACCCGCTTACGATCTCCAAGCAGGATTACGACCTGTCGTCCATGATGGGCGGACAGGGGGCTGCGGATGATGGCTCGTCTGAAAGCGTGGATTCGTCCGACGACAGTGCCGGCGGCAAGGCTAAGGGAACCGATAAGATTCCCGTGGTCACGGCCGTAAAGGATATGTTTGCGAGCGTTAAGTCCAACGACATGACGAGCTTTAAGGCATGGCTCGATGCCGGTGGCGACGGCATCGATAAAGAGGTCAACGCCATTCAGTACGGCTACGGTGTATCGCCGGTTGTCTACCGTGCCGGCAAGGGCGATGAGAAGCCTGTCCGGCTGGTGCCCAACGCTATGACCGAGGCCATGAGCGGAGGCGCGAGCTCGGCGGCAACGGTGAGCATGGAATCCATGGGAACCTCGGTCTTTAACGAGATGATCGACGACCAGAGCCTGCTCGACAGCCAGTACGATGTCGTGGCGGGGCATTGGCCTACGTCTGCTAACGAAGCCGTGATGGTGCTTTCGAGCCGCGGCACGGTGGGCGATTACACGCTCTACAGCATCGGTGCGCTGGATATCGATGAGCTCAACGACCTGGTTAACAGCGCCATGGCGGCCGACGGTGGGGTCGAAACGCCCGAGACCGGCGCCGACTTTACCTACGACGATGCGCTGTCCACGACGTTTAAGGTGCTGTCGCCGGCCGATGCGTATCGCAAAAACGAAGAGACCGGCATGTGGACTGACATGTCTGGCGACGCCGACTTTATGGCCGCTAAGGTTGCCGACGGTATCGACGTGCATATTGTGGGCGTGGTACGACCCAACGAGACCGCCAACGCGAGTGCGTTGTCCCCGGGCATTGCCTATACGCATGCGCTGACTCGCCAGCTTATGGAACGCGCTGCCAATTCGCAGATTGTGCAAGAGCAACTTGCCCATCCCGAGACGGATGTCTTTACGGGCAAAACCTTCGCCGAACTGCAGGGCGAGGCCAAACAGGGCGTGGATCTGGGCAGCATGTTCAGTGTGGACGAGGCGGCGCTCAAGAGCGCGTTCTCGTTTGATACCTCCGCGCTCTCGGGTGTCGCCGGCGGTATGGACCTGTCGGGTCTTGACTTGTCCGGGTTGGATATCGACCTTTCGGGCGTTGGGAAGGACATCGATTTCAGCGACATCGTGGCCAAAGCGCCGGCCCCAGATTTCTCGGGCATCTTTGACGGTCTGGAACTCACGCCCGAGCAGATGCAGCAGGTGGGAACGCTTGCCAACCAGCTGTTTGAGGGCTTTCTGCGGTCTGATCAGTTTAAGGCGCTGTCGCCCGAAGATCTTAAGGACGCATCAAAGCTCGCTGCCGCATTCTCGGCGTATCTTGAGAATGATGCCGCAGCCCAGCAAATCCTGGCCCAGCTCAAAGCGCTCGGCGGCGATGCCCTGGCCAAGCGCCTGCAGCAGGCGATGACCGACTATGTGCAAAAGCAGCTGGCTCCGTATCTGCAGCAGGCTATGGATCAGGTGATGAAGGCAATCAGCGATCAGATTGCGGTGACGGTGTCAGCTCAGCTCAAGGCGGGCGCAGCAGGGCTTATGGATCAGATGGCGACGCAGATGTCTTCGAGTTTTGCCAACCTGGCGAGCGCTATGCGTGTGGATGCGAGCGCCTTTGCGCGTGCCATCCATTTCAACATGGACGCCGAGGACCTGAGTTCGCTCATGATGAGCTATGCCAAGGCGTCGAAGCTCACCTACGACAACAATCTGACCACGTTGGGCTATGCGGACGAGGCGGACCCCATCTCGGTCAAGATTTTCCCGCGCGACTTTGAGGCCAAGGAGCGCGTACTCGATTACATCGATGCGTACAACAAGCAGGTCAAAGCTGCTGGTCACGACGAACGGGCCATCTCGTACACCGACTACATGGGTATCATCATGGGCTCGGTAACTGACATCGTGAACACCATCAGCTTGGTGCTCATCGCATTTGTGAGCATCAGCTTGGTCGTCAGCTCCATCATGATCGGCATCATCACCTACATCAGCGTACTGGAGCGTAAAAAGGAGATTGGCATCCTGCGTGCGATTGGCGCGTCGAAGCGCAATGTGGCCAACGTGTTCAATGCCGAGACCTTCATCGAGGGCCTCATTGCCGGCGTCTTTGCCGTTGCTGTCGTGGTAGTCGTGAGCTTTCCGGTTAATGCCTGGGCGCTTGCGGCCAAACAGGTACCCAATCTGATGAGCCTGCCCGTGCAGGATGCGCTGGCGCTCATTGCGATATCGGTGCTGCTGACGGTCGTCGCCGGCCTGCTGCCTGCCCGCAGCGCATCCAAAAAAGACCCCGTGGAGGCCCTACGCTCCGAATAATGTGACAAAGGGACAGTCCCTTTGTCACATTCATCTCCCTGCACCTAGTTCGTTTTGCCCATCAGCGTGATGCGGATGGTTGGACGGGTGTACTCGTCAAACTCGTCCTTGGGATCCGTATCAAACGAGTAATACGCTTTGACGGGGCCGTCGCTCGTCCTGATAGAGATTCTCTCGTAGAGCGAGCCGTTCAAAAAAGCCTGCCTGAACTCTTCGGGGAGCTTCTGCGGTGCCAGGAGCTCGGGGCTTGCGGTCTTGACGTCTATGGTTTGGACGGCAGAGGAAAGCTCGTCAAGATCGAGCTCGATGCGGGCGAGGTTGTCCTCGAGACTCGCGTCGGGGTCGACCTCTGCTGCGTAGCTCACTTCCGTGAGCGTCCCCTTGTTGTCAAAATCCAGGTACGTATAGGTTTTCTGGGCATCGGAGTCGCCGTCGTGCAGATAGCCGCGGACGTGATAGCCGTAGTCTTGATATCGCTCGTAGGGGTCATCGGCGGACACGTACTCGCATGAGGGCTCGAGCGCCTTGCGAGCGATGGCGATCTGCTCGGCCGCGGCCGCGGCGTTTTCTTGCATCTCGATGTTTCCCTGTGCCAGCTGTGGGATATAGGAGCCGCACACGATTGCGAGGGGCAGTGCCACAAGCGCGACGATCCACTTTTTTGCATGGGGGATAGGTACGCCACAGGCCTCTGCCATGGCCTTCGCGTTGGCAAAGCTCTCGGCAAGCACGTCTGCCGCGGTGGCGACGGCGTCTGCGGCAGCGGCGACTTCTGCCGCGCCGCCCAGGTTGCGTGCAGCCTCGTTGTCACTGTTCTTGAGCAGGCGTGCGGCGGCCTGCGTGCCAACAACGCCTGCGATCTGTGCCGAGCGGTCTTTCTCGCTCTGCTCGACGGCGAGCCGGTACTGCATTTCCTTCCACTGCTTGCCACGCATGCCAAAGCGCGGGGCGAGAGCGCAATAACAGAATATGACGAGCTCGATGGCGGTGAGCACCAAGGCGGTCATCATGCCCGTCTCTTGGAAGCCTTCGTGATGGAAGACGATGTCGTCGATCATTTCGAAGGGAATGATCGATAAGGGCAGCACGAATGCCATGGCAAGCGCCGCTCCGGCAACCTTGGGGCAGATGCAGTATCGCTGGATGCGTTTACGTTCTTGTTCGGTGAGCCGCTGCATAGGGTCCTCGACTCTCATCGTTTTCGGGGTGCAATGCGCACACGCTTTTGAGTATAAATGAGTGGAGGGTGTCTGCTGTTCAAACATAGTGGCCAACAGCGTGGTATTGGTGATCGTTGCGCAGTGACTGCTGGAGGGGTGGTTAACGCCAAGCAACCGCCTCTGCCTTGTGGGTGGCCTCAAGCACAAGGCATAATGCATGTGACAAAGGGACTGTCCCTTTGTCATATTGATGTGAGAGTGGATGTTGATGATTCTATCGTTGGCCCCTATGGAGGGGATTACCGGGCACGTGTTCCGTCGCGTGCATGCGGAGTGCTTTGGCGCGCTCGATTGCTATTACACGCCGTTTTTGCCACCGCCGCGCGTGGGCAACCGCTTTGGCGGCAAGGCGTTTAAAGAGGTCGATCCCGCCAATAGCCAGGGGCTTAACGTGGTGCCTCAGCTGATGTCCAAGAATGCGGATGAGTTTGTGTGGGCGGCGCAGGTGCTCGCCGATATGGGTTACCGCGAGGTCAATCTCAACCTTGGCTGCCCCTCGGGCACGGTTGTCGCCAAGGGGAAGGGTTCGGGCTTTCTGCGCAACCTGGATGAGCTCGAGGTGTTCTTGAGCGATGTGTGCGAACGCTCGCCATTGCCGGTGTCGGTGAAAACCAGGCTGGGGCTGGAGAACGACGACGAGTACGAGCGTGTGCTCGACCTCTATTGCCGCATACCGCTGGCAGAGCTGATCGTGCATCCGCGCGTGCAAAAGGACCGCTATACGGGCTCGCCGCGCAAGGAGTTCTATGGCGAGACGCTGGAGCGTGCGCCGTTCCCGGTCGCCTACAACGGCGACATTTTTGATCTTGAGGACATGGATGCGCTGGTGGAGGCCTATCCCGGCACACGCCATGTGATGCTGGGGCGTGGCTTACTTGCGAATCCCGCGCTCGCTCGCATGGTCAAGGGCGGCCCTGCTGCCACGGCTGCTGAGCTGCAGCGCTTCCACGACACGCTGTTTGCGGCATATGCGGAAGAGATCGGCGGCAATGCGGTCTTTCGCATGAAGGAGTGGTGGTTCTACGCCAAATGCGCCTTCGCCGATCCTGCTACCGTTCACAAGCTCGTACGTAAGACCAAAAAGGTTGACGAATACCGTGCCGCTGTCGAGCGCGTCTTTCGCGAGCAGCCGCTCGCGCCCATAGCCCGCTTCCACGGCTGCTAGTCATCGGGGACGTTTTTTAACGACTAGTCACGTAAGAACGTCCCCGATGACTACCTGCAAAAAAGCTGTACGCCAGCATCCAAAGATGTCGAAAATGGTCGACTTTGGATGCTGACGTACATGTTTGGGTTCGGCGGGGGAGCGGTGCCTAGGCAATCATTGCATCAAGTGTTATGAGCTCCCTGAGCCGTTCCGTGCGCGTTTGCCCATGGCGTTTGGCTTTTTCGTCAAACGCCTCAAGAACCGATTCGCCCACACGTGCCGACAAGACAGCGCTCGGCTCATCAGAGATCGGCGGCCTTCCCAGCTTAACGGTGCGGCCTTTCGGCCATTCATCTTTTTCGTAAGCTTCCGCGGCTTTCTCTAACTTTCCAGGGGCAAATCCCATCATTTTTTCAAGCTGCTCAGCATTCATAGCGCCTCCTATCGATCGACATAATGTCGAGCGCTGGTTCTCGGATTCCCTTTTTTTGTATACAGTTTTGTAGACAAAAATACAAGCAGTTTATCAGGCTAATTAGCTTGTTTTGATCCGCCTGCTTGATAGGAAATGAGCATTGTCGGCTTCGATACTCCTTTGCTTTTCAGCTTGGAATTTGGATGCTCGTTGAACTTCCGGAGGGGAGCGTTTTATTAAGCTATCGAGATTCTAGGCAGGAGCTCTCACCGGTCTTCGATAGTGGGACCAGCTTAATTCGCGACACAGTGTGTCACGAATTGGAGTAGTCGTTGGGTGTCCTTCAATGGCTAGTCATACAAGAACGTCCAAGTGCCGGATTTTGTCATTAAGAGTCGTCCCTAACGACTATTCTGGAGGGCCGTGGTCAAAAAAGGGCAAATATGAGTACTGTTGCCATTATGGTTGCATTAATTTTGCTGTAAAAAGTTGCTCCTGATAAGATTTGTTCCCATTAGAGCAACTTCTATTGAACATATGAGGAGAAATAGCGTCATCTGCGGGCGCATGGGACGTTGAATAGTTCCTGAAATGATCAAAATTGCTGTTACTAAACAGGTGGCAGTACTCATATTTGCCCTTTTTTGACCATAGCTCCCTCGGAAACTCTTTCCCGAGGCATCAAACAGCCATAATCCAAAGGTCGCCTCAAACAATTAGCCGGTTAAGAGCGTCCATGGCTACCCAAAAGTTGTACGCCAGCATCCAAAGAGGTCGAAAAATGTCGACTTTGGATGCTGGTGTACATGTTTGACCGTATGGGTTGGGGTGGTCGGTTGCGTGCTAGAGCAGGTTCTCTTGCGCCCACGCGATGATGTCGCTCGATTCGTAGAGTGGTTTGCCGTCGATGAACAGGCAAGGAACCTGGCGTTTTCCGCCGACGGCGATGAGCGTCTGCTCGGCTTCGGTATCAGTCGAAATATTGCGCTCGGGAATGGTCACGCCGTTATCGGCTAAAAAGCGCTTGACCTTTATGCAATACGGGCAGCCGGTCATAACGTACAGCTCGA
>USHZ01000088.1 GCA_900554595.1 uncultured Collinsella sp.
GTCGTCTTGCCCGAACCCGAAACACCCGTAACCGCAACGAGACGGCCGCGCGGGATATCGACTTCAAGCGACTTGACGGTATGGATGGTATCGGTCGCCATGCGGATATGGCCCTGGTCGAACATTTCGTCGTCAGTCACCTGCGGACGCATGCGCTTGGGGTCTGCGCGCAAAAACGGGGCGATGCGGCTGCCCTGCGATTGCTCGACCTCGTCCACCGTACCTGCAGCGATCACATTACCGCCGCCTGCTCCGGCAACGGGGCCCATCTCGACCAGATAGTCAGCTTCCGCTAGAACGCGCGTATCGTGGTCAACAACAACCACGGTGTTGCCGTCATCCACCAGATCGCGCATTACGCCCACCAAGCCGTCGACATTGGCAGGATGCAAGCCAATCGAAGGCTCGTCCAGCACATAAAGCACACCTGTCGAGCGGTTGCGCACCACGCGGGCAAGCTGCACGCGCTGGCGCTCGCCTGTGGACAGCGTGGCGCCGGCGCGGTCGAGCGAAAGGTAATCGAGACCCAGGTCAACCAGGCGACGGGCCGCGCCCAAAAACGAATCGCAGATATCCGTCGCCATGGGCCGCATTTCGGTCGGCAAGGATGCGGGCACGCCGTGCACCCACCCAATCGCCTCGCCCAGCGTCATGGCAGCCGCCTGCGCCAGATTGATACCGCGCACCTGGGGCTGACGCGCAGCCTCGGAGAGGCGCGTGCCGCCGCAGTCACGGCACGGCCCCTCGCGTAAAAAGCGTGCAACGCGCTTAAGCCCCTTATCGTCCTTAACCTTGGCGAGCGCATTCTCGACGGTATAGACGGCGTTGTAATAGGTAAAGTCAAGCGGCGTGGCGCCCTCGCCGTTTTTGGGAACGTAGAGGATGTGCTTCTTAACCGCCGGACCATGGAACACGATGTCGCGCTCTTTAGGCGTGAGCTGGTTAAACGGCACGTCGGTGCGCACGCCCATCTCGCCAGCCACCTGCTTCATCAGGTCCCACATGAGCGTGCCCCAGGGAAGCACCGCACCCTCGTTGATAGTCTTCGACTCGTCGGGCACCAGGCTCGCCTCGTCCACCTCGCGCATAACGCCCGTGCCGCCGCAGGTAGGGCACGCACCGCCGCTGTTGAAGGCAAGGTCCTCGGCACTTGGCGCATAGAACTCGCGGCCGCATGCGGGGCATGCGAGCGACAGGCCTGCAGCCACATTAAGGCTCGGCCCCACACGCGCCCCGCAGTGCGGGCACACGTGATGGGCGCAGCGGCTAAAGAGCAGACGCAGGCTGTTGTTGAGCTCGGTCATGGTGCCAAAGGTCGAGCGCACACCCGGTACGCTGGGGCGCTGATGCAATGCGAGCGCCGCCGGCACATGCAGCACTTCATCCACCTGGGCATGCTCGGCCTGCGTCAGACGGCGACGGGTATAGGTGCTGAGCGCCTCCAGATAGCGGCGCGAGCCCTCGGCATAAAGAACTCCCAGCGCCAGCGAACTCTTACCCGAGCCCGACACGCCGGCAATGCCCACGAGCCTTCCCAGCGGAATATCGATATCGATGTCCTTGAGGTTGTGGACACGTGCACCGCGCACCTCGATAGCTTGCGGGCTCATCTTCTGTTCCGTCACCTTTATCACCCTACTCATGCCATAAAATGCGGTCGCGAATGTACTCGCCCAGCATGGGCACGGTAAACCGGACGAGGCCGTATCCGGCAGCCTCGATGACGCGCTCGCGAATCAGGCTTGCGCGATATTTACTCGCCCAGCTCTGGGTACGGTCGCAGCGCTCAATGATGTCCGCCATGCGCGTCGGTTTGCCACCGTCAGCCGCCATGGCCTCGATAAAGAGGCGCTGCGGACTGCGCAACCCGTAATACAAGGGAGCGTCGACTGCTTCATAGAACTCGGAGATGGCATCGGCGTAGCCAGCCTCGACATCGCACACTTCAATGACCTGCGAGCCACGCCGGACAGCAGAGCGCCACATGTAATATCCCACGAGCTGAACCATATAGGGATGTCCCATGCTCTTGTGTGCCGCAAGGTCCGCCGTCTCCACATCAACGCAAAGGCCAGCGCCTTTGACCGTCTGGATATATGAATCGCGCACCTTGGGCAAAGAAATCGCTCCCAGCGTACGCTGCTGGGCACGGCGCAAAAACGTCACGCTCGGCTCTTCGAGCAGATCGTCAACCATACTGGGCAATCCAGCGAACACCAGCGCAAGACCGCACTGGTCGCTATCGGGCAATCCCGTAGCATCCTGATCTCCGAGCACTTGCTGATAGAGAACGGCAAGAGCCGCCAGCTCTTCGATAGACGCAGATTGCGCCTCGTCAATCGCAAACAGTATGCCCTTGCCTGGACCGAGCTTCTTGAGGCGCTCGTTGACCAGCCCTTGCAACGTTTCGCCCTTTGCCCGCGCCGCCTCGACCGACATCCGGCCAAACGACGGACCGAACTCCATTGACGTCACAACGAGTTTATTCGAGCGAAGCGCGTCGGCCAGGCGATCGCACAAGCCAAGCGAAGCGGAATCGGAGACAACCGCCCATCCGCGCTCGCTGGCTAGACGTTGCAGCTCCCGCAGGAGAACCGTTTTACCGCAGCCGCGGTTTCCCGTAATGAGCATGAGCCTGCCCGGCGCTCCGGCGCCGTTGTCGAGCCCTTCCTCAAAATCTTCGATGACCGACTCGCGACCGATGAGTATCGGGGGCCGCTTACCAGCTGTGGGCTTAAAGGGATTTGGATTCATATCGGCCTCCTCGGATTGGCAAACCCTGGTAACAGTTATACCAACTTATACCGAGTTATACCAACAGGATGCGACAAAGAGACTGAACCTCTATCACCTATGGCCGAAAAACTCGGCGTCCGCCGCCCGCCAGGGGCGGAAGGTGGCGGGATCGACCTTTACGTGGGCTGCGGCGGGTACGTCGTACCATTTGACCGTGTAGCCGGCGCCGTGAGAGCAAAAGACCGAGTCGGGCGTGTTGGGCAGATCGGCCTCGGGCTCATAGGCGGCCGCCTCGATTACGCGCTCGGTATCATGACAGGCCGCATAACCGGCGAACTCCAGGTACAGATGCCCGCGACCGCTCGTGTAGGCAGCTACCTCCAGGGCATAGTCCTGCACCTCGGATGCCGGCACGCGACCCACAAGCTTCGCCCGGTCTCCCGCCATCGTGGGCGGCTCGTACTCGGCACTCATGCGCGTGGCATCTGAGAGCGCCCGGCCCACGCACTCCCCCGGCACCTCGAGCTCAAAGTGGTACCACGGCTCCAACAGCACGGCTGCGCCTGCCTCGCACGCCTGCATCAAGCCCTGGCGAATCGCGCGGTACGTGGCCTGGCGAAAATCACCGCCCTCGGTGTGCTTGGCGTGCGCACGCCCGCCCGTGAGCGTAATGCGCACATCGGTGATGGGCGAGCCCGTCAACACGCCCAGGTGATCGCGCTCCATAGCGTTGGTGAGCGCCAAACGCTGCCAGTTAAGATCGAGCTCGTCGGTCAAGGTCACGGTGCCAAACTGCACGCCCGAACCCGCCGGCAACGGCTCCAAGCGCAAATGCACCTCGGCATAGTGGCGCAGTGGCTCAAAATGGCCCACACCCTCGACCAGCTGCGAAATAGTCTCCTTATAGAGAATGCCGCCGGGCTCAAACTCGACCGCAAGGCCAAAACGATCGGCCAGCACACGCTGCACGACCTCGAGCTGCACGGCGCCCATCAACTGCAGGTGAATCTGCTCAAGATGCGTATTCCAGCTTACGCCGAGCATGGGATCTTCGTCCGCCAAATCAGTCAATGCTTTGAACACCGTATGGACGTCGTGTTCGCCCGGCAGCACCGTATAGGTGAGGACTGGCGCAATGACGGGCGCATCGCCCGCGGGCTCCGCGCCCAGGGCGTCCCCTGGGCGAACGTGCGCAAGACCCGTCACGGCGCAAATTCCACCAGCGGCAACCTCTTGGGCAAGCTCATACTTCTCGCCGTTATAGATGCGCACTTGATCGACCTTCTGCTCCCATGCCTCGGCACCGAAGTGTCCATCGATCATCTGTTTTGCACGCAGCGTGCCGCCGGTCACTTTAACCCAAGCCAAACGCTCGCCGCGATCCCCGCGACTGACACGATAGACGCGCGCGGCAAACTCCGGGAGCCATGCCTGCTCGCGCATCAGCGTGCACATGCCATCCAACAGCTCGTCCACGCCTTGGTCCTTGAGCGCCGAGCCGGCAAAGCAGGGAAAGAGCTTGCGCTCGGCAACCATGCGCGACAGCGTTGCGACAGAAAGCTCACCCGCTTCAAAAAACTCCTCGAGCGCCGCCTCGTCCAACGCAGCAGCGTCCTCCTGAACGGCCCCGCCCGCCAGCAGTTCGCTAGCATCCAAGCAGCCTTCGGAAAGACGTTGCCTCAGCTGTGCCAGCAAAACATCGCGACCGGGATTCTCCAAATCGATCTTGTTGATAAAGATGAACGTCGGAATGTCATAGCGCGCGAGCAGGCGCCACAGGGTCTCGGTATGCCCCTGCACGCCGTCGTTGGCGCCCACCAGCAGAATCGCGTAGTCCAGGGCACGCAGCGTGCGCTCTGCCTCAGCAGAAAAATCGACGTGGCCGGGTGCATCCACGAGCATGACGTGGGTATCGCCGTGGTCGAGCACGGCCTGCGACGAGAAGATCGTAATGCCGCGCTCGCGCTCGATCTCGTTCGTATCCAGATGCGAGTCGCCATCGTCAACGCGGCCGCGCTTGCGAATGCGGCCCGCGTTGAACAGCATGGCCTCGGCCAGCGTGGTCTTGCCGGCATCGACATGCGCCAAGATTCCAACGACCGCTTGCTTCGACATGGCTCTCCCCTTATTGCAAGCCCATCGCACGCGGCAACGGGCATCCTCGTTCCACACTGGATGATACAATTTACAGGCCGGCGGGCGAAGCGGGCCCTATCCCCCGACCGAGCTCATCGCCCCGCGTTGCCGCGCGGCGATTTTCGTAGGTTCGCGCCTTGCGAAAGCCGGCACCTCCCCTTTTTGTCTGCCCGGGCTCATCTGGGGCAGTAACAACGCGAGCCCCACAACGACGCGTTTTACCAAAAATGGCCCCACTCGGGGCCATTTTTTATTTGAGCTGGGTGATGATACGTGCCTTGGCTCCTACGCCTCGCGCAGCCAATCAAACGCGACACGCGGCGTACCGTCCGACACATATACGATACCGGCGCGCTTAAACCCGGCCTTGGCGATGGCGCCCTGCATGGGCAGATTGTCTTGGTGCGTGTCGATACGCAGATGGTCGGTGCGTTCCTTGGCAAAGGCAAACATCGCAGCAGCGACGCCATGCGTGGTGCCGCCCGACGCCACGCGGTGCAGCACGGCATACGGAGTGTCGCTGCGCCATTGACCGTCCTCAATCACGTCATAGCACTCGTCCGGACCCGGTAAAAAGGCAAACGTCGCCACCACGCGGCCGTCGACTTCGCACACATAGCTGCCACCAGCGGCGATATCGACAGCCAGCTGCTCGGCAGAAGGCGTGCCCTCGGGCCACTGCGTGGCGTTGCCATGCGCGCGCATAAAGGCGCGGGCAGCGTCGTAGATAGCCATGACGGCGGGAATGTCGGTATCGAGGGTTTTTCTGATCATCACGCGGCGACCTCATGTTTATTGGTATCACTTTGATTGAGCAATGATACCAGCGTTTGGAGAGGGGCGCGAAGCGGATGGGAAGCAAAAAGCGAGCCGCCTGGTCAAAGGCCAAAAGCGAGTTTTTGGGCGCTGCCACCGGCGGCGATATGAGCGACCTGTTTGCGCGCGAAGACGAGCGCCGCGACGCCCTGGACGCCGAGCGCGATGAAGCCTGGCGCTACAAATCGTGCGAGCGCAAAAACCGTTACGACACACGCGCCGAGGCCGAGGCCGTTATGGCCGACTGCGAAAACCGCGGGCGGCGTGGTTTGGCCTGCTACAAATGCGAATACTGCGGTGGCTGGCACCTGACGTCGCATCCATGGAAATAGGCGCCGTATCGGCACGGTGTTGACGGGACGCCAGTCATCGTGCGCAAGCTAAGGGCGCGGCGGCACCAAAACATCGTAACGAACGGCCTTGCCCGCAAGCTGATAGCTCGGCTTAACGCCGGCAAGCAGAGGCCCCTTCACCGGCCGCTTGATAACAACCTTGCGTGGGCGCACCGCAAGCGCGGCTTCGACCAGCGTTTCCTCATCGGTACACGGCTGTTCCAAATGGTGCAAAAGTTGGAACTTCTTTTTCACCGCCGCGCTCTTGGTGCGCTCGGGAAACATGGGGTCCAGATACACTACGTCGGGAGCCGCAAGCTCGCCCCGCCCGATCAGCTCAGCTACATGGCGAAGGCCGGCAATGCTGTCCTCGCCCGCATGTAAGCGCATGCGCGCCACGGCAGCTGCAAGCGCCGGATCATCTGCCGCGCGATCCAAGGCATCCTTGAGGAGCGCCGCGATCACGCAATCCTGTTCATACAGGTCGACGGTAAAGCCCGCGGCCGCCAGCAGCAGCGAATCCTCGCCAAAGCCCGCCGTGGCGTCAATCGCCCATGGGCGCTCGATGCCTTTTGCGCGCGCAGCCTTTACCAGCAGCTCTTGCTGCAGACGGCCCTGCTTGAGCCGTGGAAGCATGCGGCCAAAATCGGCGCGCAGCTCCATCGTGCCGCCGGTGAGCGTGAGGCCCTCGGACTTCCCGATCAACTCAAGCCCCGCGGCCCGAGCAACAGAAAAGGGATCGACGACACCCATGGACACTCCTTAACAAGCAAAACGAATGCGTGAGCGCCGTTCATGACGACACCCAACCGTCCGCTATTGTCCCACATGTGACATGGCCCACAGCATCCCAATGCAAAGCACCGCCATCAATCCCGTGCACACGGCAGCGATCACAGAATCACTCATGCGCCTTCCCAACGACCGCGGCTCACCCACTTGCTTGGCTCCGTACATCATGGCTCCTCCTTGAGACCAGCCCCTTGTTACGGCCTCATCATCGCAGCGCCGCACATGGGCTGCCATCGATTTGGCTTACGTCCAGCTTTCCTTTTTGAAAGGTTGGACCGTACAGGCAAGAGACGCTTTCAGGCGCATGCATCGCCCCGTTGAACTACAATGTGCTTCACGATATGTGCCGCAACCTGGGTGCGACAGATTCTCCGCGCCCGCATCGAAAGGACCAGCTATGAGCGCCGCTCGCAAGACACTCAAAATCCTTGCCCTGATTTATTTTGTTCTGGGCATCGCCAGTCTCGTCATTGGAATCGCCGGCATCGCGACCGGCAAGCTCGATTCCACGTACGGGTCGAACGCCATGCTCGCCGCGGTCGTGCTTGTCGCCAAGGGCATTGTCGATCTTGCTGCAGGTGTTGCAGGCATCAAGGGCGCCAACAAGCCTTCGCAGGTGGATGGCGCGTTTAAGCTCGGTATCGTTGCCGCGGTCGCTACGCTCGTCCAAGCCGTGCTTACCCTTCCCGCGCTCGGCGGCAGCTCCGTCAACATCGTTGCCTTTGTCATCGTGGTGTACGACCTGTTCTTTGTTCAGCAGGCACACGCCGTTAAGGCCGAGAACAAGGACCGCCTGTAAGCGCTCACGTCTCATAACCTCTGCAGCCAAGCAACTAAAAAGGGCCGATCGCGCATCTCCGCGGTCGGCCCTTTACGTTTGCCAGGATAAAACCTGCCAAAATAAACCTGTCCCTTTTTGACAGCTTGTTAGCTGTGACGGTACTCAGCGATGATGAAGTCGATGTCGGTTTGAAGGGTGTCCAGGTTTGCCAGGCGCTCTTTGTCGGCAGGGCGCGTGCGGTAATAGTACGGCGTCATCTGGAACACCGCCTCGATGTCAGCCTGGGCCTGAAGCGTAATGTTCGCAGACACCCGCTGCGTTCCGACCAACTCGAGCTCGGTGGTCTTCGGCAGCTTCTCATCGTTAAGGTACGGTGTGTCGTAGAGCACCTCTTTAAGCCCAAAGAGATGACGGGCACCCGGCACCACGGTGTAGAGCGAGCCCTCTGGCGCCAGCACGCGGGCAAA
>USHZ01000089.1 GCA_900554595.1 uncultured Collinsella sp.
TGGTGGCGGCGCTGCCCATCACGGCCTATTCCTTCCGCACCAAGCCTTCCGAGATTGACCTGAAGCCGCTCGGCGAGAACCCGGGCGATCCGTCCGTCTCGACGGCCGGCGACAAGGACGAGCACACGGCTCCTGAGGTTAACGTTGGCTGGTCTCGCATCAAGAAGAGCCCGGCGTTTTGGCTGCTTGTTGTCGCCTTCCTCTTTATGGGGCTTGTCAATGGCGCCATCCTGCCCAACCAAGTTACGAACATGACGAGCGTTACCGTCAACGGCGCCAAGATCGTCACGGGTGGCCACGACCCCATGTGGGCCGGTACGGTGCTTTCTGCCTACATGGCCACGGTCGTTATCGCCAAGATTTCGCTCGGTGCCATCTACGACCGCTTTGGCCTGCGCTTTGGCAATATCCTTGGCTCCGTTGCGTGTATTGTCGCCTGTGTGGCGCTGTGCTTCCCGACGACGGACCTTGGTCCTATTGTGGCCGCCGTGAGCTTTGGTATCGGAACGTGCATGGGCACCATCACGCCTACCATTGCCGCGTCCAAGCAGTTTGGTATGGCCGACCTCGGCAAGGTCACGGGCACCATTACCTCGCTCGAGATGGTCGGCGGCACCGTGGGCGCCATCGTCTCGGGCGTGCTGTTCGATGCCACGGGCTCCTTTGCGAGCACCTGGATTGTGTGCCTGGCGTGCTCCGTGGTCATGCTCGTGTTCCTGCTGGCATCCGAGCCCATCGCCGCCAAGCTGCGCGCGAGCGTGGCGGGGGAGTAGACGTCCGTCGCTCTTTTCTGTTTAACCCGTTCTGTCCGTGGCTGCCCTGGAGGCCGAATAGATGCTCGTACCATCATTCGGTTTCCAAGGCGGCCACGGATTACAAACAGCGGCGGCGCATCTGGCCGAACGAGTCCCCATACCCTCGTTCGGTCAGACGCGCCGCCGCTGTTTGTGTTTGTGCCGTATAATGTCCACTACCTATGACGCGATACAAAAGAAAGGTGTTTGCCCATGCAGGCACAGAAGGCGGAGGGAACCCGCGACCTTATCGGCGCCGAGATGCGCGCCTGGCAAAAGATGCAGCAGATTGCGGCCGGCGTGTTCGAGCCGTTTGGCTTTAAGCCCATCGAGACGCCCGCGATCGAGCAGGTGGACGTCTTTGTCCACGGTATCGGCCAGTCGACCGACGTCGTGCGCAAGGAGATGTTCCGCGTGTTTAGCGGCGCCAACCTGGAGCGCGTCTTTACCGAAGGCACCGACACCAAGCTTAAGCCCAAGCAGCGCTTGGCGCTTCGCCCCGAGGGCACGGCCGGTGTGGTGCGCGCCGTCGTGGAGAACAACCTGGTGCCCCAGGGCTCCACGCCGTTTAAGGCTTATTATGCCGAGGCCATGTTCCGCGGCGAGCGTCCCCAGAAGGGCCGCCTGCGCCAGTTCCACCAGGTGGGCATCGAGTGGCTCGGCGCTCCCGATCCGGCGGCAGACGCCGAGTGCATCATCATGCTCATGGAGTTCTACAAGCGCCTGGGCTTCGATCTTTCCAAGCTCCGTCTGCTTATTAACTCGATGGGCGATGCCCAATGCCGTCCGGCATATCGCGAGCAGGTCAAGCAGTTTATCCTCGATCACGCCGACGAGATGTGTGATGAGTGCCGCGAACGCGCCGAGCTCAACCCGCTGCGCGCCTTCGACTGCAAGAACGACCATTGTCGCGAGATCATGGCCGACGCCCCGCTGATGGGCGACAACCTGTGCGACGAGTGCCGCGAGCACTACGAGCAGGTCAAGCGCTATCTGGACGCCGCCGGTATCGAGTATGTCGAGGATCCTACCCTGGTGCGCGGCCTGGACTACTACACCCGTACCGTCTTTGAGGTCGAGGCTCCCGGCGCCGGTGTCGGCTCCATCGGTGGCGGCGGTCGCTATGACGGCTTGGTCGAGCTCGAGGGCGGTAAGCCCACGGCCGGCGTCGGCTTCGCCGTCGGTTTTGAGCGCGCCCTGCTGGCCCTTCAGGCATTTGGTAACGACTTGGGTGCCGAGGAGACCCCGTGCGTCTACGTCGCCAATGCCGGCAAGGATCTGCGTCAGAACGTCTTTGCCATTACGCAGCAGCTTCGCGCCGCAGGGATTGTGACCGAGGCCGACTACCAGGGTCGTTCGCTCAAAGCCCAGTTTAAGCAGGCCGATAAGGTGGGCGCCAAGCTCATCCTGGTCCTGGGTGGCGACGAGCTTGCCGCCGGCAAGGTCAAGGTGCGCGACATGGAGAGCCATGACGAGGTTCTCGTCGATCTGGCCAACGTCGTCGAGGCGGTTCGCGAGCGCCTGTAGCTCATCTTTTTGAGCTGCGGGCCTGCCAGCGTGCCCTGCTCATGGAGAGCGATTGTTACGGGGGTGTTTCGCTTTTATGCGGAATGCCCCCGTTTACGTATGCCGCCCACCGAGAAATACGACCATTTAGGGCAAAAACCCTTGCAATGCAGAAAATACTTTTGTGTGGTAAAGCGCAATCAGTGTCGAAAGTATTTCTCAAGCGCCTATAATGAATACCGCATGTTACGTGCATAGAAGGAGGAATGGGAGGAAACGTGGCTGAGAACCTAAGCAACCAGTCTGTACCCGAAGCCGCGGCGCGCGTCGCTGCCGTGGTCAACCGCCTCGTTAACCGAATCGGCTCGAATGCCGAATCCAAGGAGCGTCTCGCCGAGATCGAGATCCCCGAGGAGCTGCGCGACAATCTGGCGCTGTTCTTGCGCCTGGAGCGCCGTGTGCTTAGCGAGTATGATCCCGAGATCGCGGACCTGTTCGACAAGATTTTGACAGCCGAGATTGTGGCCAACGCCGGAAACCCCGGCACCCGTGCTGCCGACGAGTCCGTCGACGAGCAGGGCGTGCCCACTGCCGACGAGCCCACCGCCGTGGCGTTTCGCGAGGTCGTTGATCTGATCGACAGTCTGCCGCTCGATAAGCAGCAGGTCATCGTCCGCGCCTTTACGAGCTTCTTCCATCTGGCAAACCTGTCGGAGGAGAACTACCGCGTGGCGCAGCTGCGCGAGCGCGAGGCCGGCGCATCGACCGATACCGAGGTCGATCCCGCCAACGAACTCACCGTCGCCTATCACCAGTTGGTAAACGAGATGGGTGTCGAGGGCGCCAACGAGCTGCTCGACAAGCTGGAGTTCCACCCTGTCTTTACCGCACATCCCACTGAGGCCCGTCGCAAGGCCGTCGAGGGCAAGATTCGCCGTATCTCCAACCTGCTGGAGGAGCGTCCGCGTCTGGGCGGCTCCGATCTGGTGGAGAACGAGCGCCATATGCTGCAGGAGATCGACGCCCTGGTGCGTACGAGCCCCATCGCGCTCAAGAAGCCTACGCCGGTCGAGGAAGCCGATACCATCATCGACATCTTCGATAACACGCTGTTCGACGTCATCCCCGTTATCTATCGTCGTTTTGACGACTGGGTGCTGGGCGACAAGGCCGGTACCGTGCCACCGCTGTGCCCGGCGTTCTTCCATCCCGGCAGTTGGATCGGTTCCGACCGCGACGGTAACCCCAACGTCACCGCCAAGGTGAGCCGTGAGGTCGCCGCCAAGTACTTCACTCACATGGTGCTCAAGCTCGAGGACAAGTGCCGCCGCATCGGCCGCAACCTCACGCTCGAGGCCACCTACAGCAAGCCGTCTGCCGAGCTCATCAATCTGTGGAACCATCAGGTCGAGATGAGCACCCAGTACACCGCACGTGCTGAACTGATCTCCGAGCACGAGCCGCATCGCGCCGTCATGCTCGTCATGGCCGATCGTCTGAACGCCACCGTTCGTCGTATCACCGACACCATGTATCACAGCGCCGATGAGTTCTTGGAGGACCTGCGCGTCGTCCAGCGCTCCCTGGCCGCCTGTGGTGCCGTCCGTGCCGCCTACGGCCCGGTCCAGACCATCATCTGGCAGGTCGAGTCCTTCGGCTTCCACATGGTCGAGATGGAGTTCCGTCAGCACTCCGTGGTGCACGCCCGCGCCCTCAAGGATATCCACGAGAACGGTATCCATGGCGACCTGCAGCCCATGACGCGCGAGGTCATCGATACCTTCCGCGCTATCGGCTCCATCCAAAAGCGCTACGGCAAGAAGATGGCGCACCGCTACATCATCTCGTTCACCAAGAGCGCCCAGCATGTGGCCGACGTCTTTGAGCTTGCCCACCTGTCCTTTGCACACGAGGAGGATGTCCCCGAGCTCGACGTGATTCCGCTGTTCGAGCAGCTCGAGGACCTCGAGGGCTGCGTCGACGTGCTCGACCAGATGCTTACGCTGCCCGTGGTGCAAAAGCGCCTTGCCCAGACCAACCGCCGCATGGAGGTCATGCTGGGCTATTCCGACTCCTCCAAGGATGCCGGTCCTACTACGGCCATGCTCGCGCTGCACTCCGCGCAGGAGCGCATTGCCAAGTGGGCCGAGAAGAACGATATCGACCTGGTACTCATGCACGGTCGCGGCGGTGCCGTGGGCCGTGGCGGCGGCCCGGCCAACAAGGCCGTGCTGGCGCAGCCCAAGGGTTCGGTCAACTGCTTCTTTAAGCTCACCGAGCAGGGCGAGGTCATCTTTGCCCGTTACGGCAACCGCACGCTGGCTCAGCGCCATGTTGAGTCCGTTGCCGCCGCAACGCTTTTGCAGTCGGCCCCGAGTGTCGAGAAGACCAACACCGAGACCACGCAGAAGTTCTGGGATATGGCCGAGAAGCTTAACGCCGCAAGCCACGAGCGCTATCTGGACCTGCTGAACACCGAGGACTTTACACCGTGGTTCTCGACCGTGACGCCGCTGACCGAGGTCGGTCTGCTGCCGATCGGCTCGCGTCCCGCCAAGCGCGGCTTGGGTGCCAAGTCGCTCGACGACCTGCGTACCATTCCGTGGATCTTCAGCTGGAGCCAGGCGCGCATCAATCTGGCCGCTTGGTACGGCCTGGGTACCGCCTGCGAGCAGTTGGGCGATCTTGACCAGCTCAAGGCTGCCTACCAGGAGTGGCCGTTCTTCCGCACGTTCATCGACAATATTGAGATGTCGATTGCTAAGACCGATCAGCGCATTGCCAAGATGTATCTGCATCTGGGCGACCGCGATGATCTGTCCAAGAAGGTCTTTACTGAGATGCAGCTCACTCGTAAGTGGGTCCTTGCCATCGTCGGTGACGAGTGGCCGCTGCAGCGTCGCCGCGTGCTTGGCTGCGCCGTTCGTGTGCGCAACCCCTACGTCGACGCCCTGTCCATCGCTCAGGTCCGCGCCCTTCGCGAGGTGCGTATGAACCAGGACGAGATGGCGGAGGAGAAGAAGGCCGAGTACATGAGCCTGATTCTTTCGACTGTTACCGGCGTCTCGGCAGGATTGCAGAACACGGGGTAATCGATAGCCCTGTAGTCGTCCGGGCCCGCCATCAGTTTACTTTTAGGCACGTCCTCGGACATGCAAGAAGCCCTCGCTGCGCACTTCGTGCGGCGAGGGCTTCTTGCGTCCTGCGGAGTGTGCCTAAAAGTAAACTGATGGCGGGCCCTGCGATGTCCGGTCTTCGGCGGATTACTGGCTGGTGGAATAATGGCGCGCTTCGCGCGTTTTGGATGGGGTCTGTCCTGGCGGCGCGTTTGGCGCTTCGCGCCTCGCGTCTTATCGATCGGGATTGAGATGCATATGGCGCTTCTCGCCTTACGACTGTAGCGGCCGCGGTCCTGTTTGGGATCGCGGCCGTTTTGTTGTGGGTCAAATATGAACGTTGTGTTAATGAGTCGGTGGACGGTGGTGTTTTTCGGTGAGCGGCGTATCCTTCCAACGGTTTATCTAGTGTGTCAGTTGAAAGGAAGAGGGCGCTCATCATTGTTTGAATGTGAACTGCCGTTTGACCACAAGACGTTGCATCTGGAGCTCGAGGATAAGAACTTCGCGGGTGTGATGGAAGGTCATCAAAACGAGTTTAAGACCACGAAATCTCAGGAAGAGCTGGTAGAGGAGTCGCTTGCCAACCCTTATGGTTCGCCTTCGCTCGAGGAGCTTTGTGCTGGCAAGAAGGATATCGTCATCATTAGCTCCGATCATACGCGTCCCGTTCCCTCGCGTGTGACGATGCCTATTCTGCTGCATCACATCCACTCCGCTGCGCCTGAGGCGCGCGTTCGCATTCTGGTTGCTACGGGTATGCATCGTCCGTCGACGCACGAGGAGCTCGTCAACAAGTACGGCGAGGAGATCGTTGCCAACGAGGAAATCGTTATGCACGTCGCGACTGACGACAGCATGATGAAAAAGATCGGCACCCTGCCTTCTGGTGGCGAGTGCATCATCAACAAGATTGCCGCCGATTGCGACCTGCTGCTTGCCGAGGGCTTTATTGAGCCGCACTTCTTTGCCGGTTTCTCTGGTAGCCGCAAGTCCGTCCTGCCTGGCATCGCCAGCTACAAGACCATCATGTACAACCACAACGGTCAGTTTGTGAACGATTCCCACTCGCGTGCCGGCAACCTGTGCCACAACCACGTGAGCGAGGACATGTTCGCCGCCGCCGAGATGGCTCACCTTGCCTTTGTGCTCAACGTGGTGCTCAACGGCAAGCATGAGGTCATCGGCTCCTTTGCCGGCGACATCCACAAGGCGCACGAGGCTGGCTGCGAGTTCGTGAAGAGCCTTGCCGGCGTTGAGCCCGTCGAGTGCGAGATTGCCATCACCACCAACGGCGGCTATCCGCTCGACCAGAACATCTACCAGGCCGTGAAGGGCATGTGCTCTGCCGAGGCCACGCTTCCCGAGGGCGGTGTGATCATCGACGTCGCCGGTTGTGCCGACGGTCACGGCGGCGAGGGCTTCTATCACAACATCGCCGACAACGATCCGGCAGAGTTTGAGCGCGCCTGTATCGACCGTCCTAAGGACGAGACCCTGCCCGACCAGTGGACGAGCCAGATCTTTGCCCGCATCCTGGCGCATCACCCTGTGATCATGGTCACCGACCTGTGCGATCACCAGATGATCAAGGATATGCACATGACGCCGGTCAACACCCTCGAGGAGGCGCTCAAGCTCGCCTTTGAGATGAAGGGTGCCGATGCCAAGGTGGCCGTTATTCCCGATGGCCTGGGCGTTGTTGTCGCTCAGCACTAGCGCGCGGCCTAAACGAATCGTTTATAACTGACAAGAAAGATAAGGTTTTATGCTTACCAAACTCCTCTGCGAATTCGGCGCAACGGCCCTCATGATCATCTTTGGCGTGGGCGTGCACTGCGATACCGTGCTTAAGGGCACCAAGTATCAGGGCTCCGGCCACATGTTTGCCATCACCACTTGGTCTTTTGGCATCTCGGTCTGCCTGTTTGTCTTTGGCGGCGCCGTGTGCATGAACCCCGCCATGGTGCTTGCCCAGTGCATCGTCGGTCTGGTGCCGTGGAGCAGCTGCATCCCCTTCATGATTGCCGATATGCTCGGCGGCTTTGTGGGCGCCGTGATCGCTTGGTTTATGTATGCCGATGAGTTCAAGGCTTCCGAGGGCGTCGTCGACCCCATTGCCCAGCGCAACATCTTCTCGACCAACCCCACCACCGAGGGCACGAACTATGCTCGTAACCTCTTCTGCGAGGCTATCTGCACCTTTGTGTTCATCAGCGCCATCCTTGCTGCCGCTAGCCGCGCCGGCGAGAACGTTCTGATGCTCGCCATCTGCGTCGGCCTGATCGTTTGGGCTGTTGGCATGGGCATGGGCGGCATCACCGGCTTCGCCATGAACCAGGCACGTGACCTTGGTCCTCGCATGGCCTATCAGGTGCTGCCGATCAAGAACAAGGCTGACAACAACTGGAAGTACGGCCTGCTTGTTCCTGGCATCGCTCCGTTTGTCGGTGCTATCGTGGCTGCGCTGTTTGTGCACGGTTTCTTGGGCATGTTCTAGGCTAAGGCTACATAGTTGTCCGCTGGCCGCATGGGGTAACTTCCCAGCGCGTCCTCGGACATGAAAGAACCCCCGCTGCGCACTTCGTGCGGCGGGGGTTCTTTCGTCCTGCGGAGTGCGCT
>USHZ01000090.1 GCA_900554595.1 uncultured Collinsella sp.
CCGAGGAAAAGGCCGCCCAGAAGGCGAAGGCTCACGAAGAAGCTGAGAAGGTCAAGGCCGAGGCAAAGGCCAAGCTTGACAAGATGCTCGACCAGGTGGAAAAGCTCGCGGACTAGTCAGCGACCCCTATCTCTGCTTCATTCGTGCCGCCGTGGTGTCCGGGTTCGCCCAGATGCTGCGGCGGCGCTATACTTATGCAGTTTGAAATGCTTGTACCAAAAGGAGCTGTCGTGTCCCTTTCCATCGGTATCGTGGGCCTGCCCAACGTGGGCAAGTCGACGCTGTTCACCGCGCTTACCAAAAAGACCGGCCTTGCCGCCAACTACCCGTTTGCCACGATCGACCCCAACGTGGGTATCGTCGATGTGCCCGATAGCCGTCTGCAAAAGCTCGCCGACATCGTCAACCCGGGTCGCATTGTGCCGGCGACGGTCGAGTTCGTCGACATCGCAGGTCTGGTGAAGGGCGCTAACGAGGGTGAGGGTCTGGGTAACCAGTTCCTGGCCAACATTCGCGAGACCGACGCCATCTGCGAGGTCGTGCGCTACTTTAAGGACCCCAACGTTATGCGCGAGGTGGGCCGCACGGGCGAGTTCGTCGATCCCGCCGGCGATGCCGACACCATCATGACCGAGCTTATCCTGGCCGACATGGGCACGCTCGAGAAGCAGCTGCCCAAGCTCGAGAAAGAGGCCAAGCGCGACAAGGAGCTCATGCCCAAGTTCGAGGTCGCCAAGCGCCTGCTCGCCTGGCTCAACGAGGGTAAGCGTGCTGCGTCCATGGAGATGACCGACGAGGAGCGCGCCGCTGCCAAGGGCCTGTTCCTGCTCACCATGAAGCCCATCCTGTATGTGGCTAACGTGGACGAGGATATGCTCAACGACGATCTGGCGCCCATCGATGGCGTCAAGCCGCTGCCGATCTGCGCCAAGATCGAGGCCGAGCTTTCCGAGCTCGATTCCGAGGATGCGGCCGACTACCTGGAGAGCTTGGGCCTGGAGCAGCCTGGCCTGGACATGCTCGCGCAGGCTGCCTACAAGCTGCTTGGTCTGCAGTCGTTCTTTACGGCTGGCGAGATGGAGGTCAAGGCCTGGACGGTTCGCCAGGGCGCGACTGCCCCGCAGGCCGCCGGCGTTATCCACACCGACTTTGAGCGCGGCTTTATTAAGGCCGAGGTCATTGGCTATGACGACTACATCGAGCTCGGCGGTGAGCAGGGCGCCAAGGCCGCCGGCAAGCTGCGTATCGAGGGCAAGGACTATGTCATGGCCGATGGCGATGTCGTGCACTTCCGCTTTAACGTGTAAGGACGACGCATATGTTTAAATATGGCAAAAAAGCTGGCTACATGGGTATTGCACTGCTCGTACTTGCGGTGATTCCGCTGGTGGTCGCAGCGTGTGTTATCCCCAACATTGGTCCCGAGGTTGCAACAAAGTTTAACGCAGCCGGCGAGGTGACGCGCTGGGGCAAGAGCTACGAGCTGCTGGCACTGCCGGTGCTCAACCTGTTGCTGAGCGTGGCGACGTACTTTACGGCGGGACGCCAGGCTAAAAACAATGATGACTCCGCCGCCATGGCGCGCATCGTGTGCGAGCGCTACCTGCGAAACGGCTGCATCACGGGCGTGTTCCTCAACGTGATTAACGTTTACTTTATGTACTCGGCGATTACCGGAACGGGCTTTGGCTTTGGTTTCTAGCTTGTCCTTTTAGGCAACGAGCCTGCACGCATATTCAATGGCTGCTGCGAGGCCGCCGCTCGATCGTGGTTTAAAGACCATGTCGGCGGCGGCCTCGTTTTCGTATCCGGCGCCGCGAAGGGTGAGCGCGGTACCGGCTTCCAAGAGAAGTGGCAGGCCACGCTGGCTGGTTGCGATTACGGCAGCCTGATTGAGCGAGCAGCTGTGCGCTTGGCATTGAATGGCAAGTTCACCTTGCGCCGGGCAATGGACCAGAACGGCGGCGACGCGACTTGATAGCAATGCAAATGCTGTGCGCTCATCGGGCGAAAGGCATTCTGCTTCAACGACGACGAGCGTGGGTGGTGCGCTGTTTGTGCGAGGCGTGGCTCGGTACATGCGGACCGAAGAACCCGACATAGAAAACTCCTGTGTATTCGGCAAAACGTAAACTATAGTTTACGTTTATGTTCGGCTCCATTTCAAACTCGGCTGCATGGACGAACGTGCGAAACAGATTCTTGGCAGGCGGGTCGAAGAGACACGCAGGGACCTTGGTATCTCCAAGGTTGATTTTTGTGTGGCGACAGGAATCAGCCGACCCTACCTCGACCGAATCGAAGATGGGACGGCAAATTTCACGCTCAAGGTTCTATTTAAGATCGCGCCCGCACTCGGCATGACGGTGTCAGAACTTCTCGAGGGTATCGAATAGGGGATACCCGTCGACAACCGAATTACGCCATCGGGATGCGGTCGTGGTTGACTTGGCTGTAGAACAGGCGCTGGATCTCGGCGGCATCGCGTGACTGGCCGAGTGCCCACATGGTCTTGGCCACGAGTGTCTCGGTGGTCATGTCGTCGCCGCGCAGAATGCCCGGATAATCGGCGTAAGCACGGCCGACCTCATAAACGCCCAGATCGAGGCCCTCTTCGGGGACCTGCGTGGTCATAACGACGGTGCGGCCCGAATCGACCCAGCGGAAAATTGCCTCTTGGAACGACTCGCCCGACTCGCCAAACTCGGGAATGCCGCCAATGCCAAAGGTCTCAAGGATTGCAGCATCGTAGCTGTCGGCAAGGGCGTCCAGGATACCCGGGTTCACGCCGGGCGTTAGCTTAAGGACAAACACGCGCGGGTCGATGCTGTCGTAGAAACGCACCGGGTTTTCGCCCTGATGCGTGCCGTGAAGCCCGTTGCGCACGATGCGGTCGTTGCGGATATAGGCGATGGGCGGATAGTTGACGCTAATGAACGCGTTAAAGCTCATGGTACGCTGCTTGCGGGCGCGCGTGCCGGCAATGGCGACGCCGCCAAACACAATCGAGACATCGTGTGAGTGCTCGTCGAGCGCATAGAGCAGGCTCTGGTACAGATTGAGTTTGGCGTCAGTAAAGGGATTGCCCATGGGCTTTTGAGAGCCGGTGAGCACGATGGGCTTGGGGCTGTCCTGAATCAGGTAGGAAAGCGCTGCCGCGGTGTAGCTCATGGTGTCGGTGCCGTGCAGAATCACGAAGCCGTCGTGGTCGACATAACCCTCGACGATGACGTCGCGGATACGCATCCAGTCACTGGGGCGCATATTGGTGCTGTCGATGTTCATGGGCTGCACGACGTCGAGCTCGCAGAGGCCCGAGATCTCGGGGACGCTCTGGGCGAGTTCCTCACCGGTCAGGGCGGGGGAGAGGCCGTTGCCGTCCTCGGTCGATGCGATGGTGCCGCCCGTGGCGATGAGAAGGATGCGCTTCATTCTGGTATTCCTATCGTATTTGCCGCCGCAAGGGCGGAGCCGTTCGGCAGTATTGTGGCACAGGGCGTCCAATGTTCAAACGTATTACATCATCTGTAACGTTTGGTAACACTTCAATTGCTGTCAAATAGGAGCCCAGGTCGTGCGTTTGCCGTGCGCTGATGGCTGCGAGGGACGAGAAACCCCATATAACGTGTACACTATGAAGGCAATTTTCGTTCATTCGCGCGGGTGGGCATCGGCTCCCCGCCAACAAGAGGGGGAAACCATGGATCAAAAGGCTTCCGCAAAGGTCCTCGTACTCGACTTTGGTGCGCAGTACGGTCAGCTCATTGCCCGTCGCGTCCGCGACCTCAACGTGTATTCCGAGATCGTTCCCTGCGACATCTCGGCCGATGAGATTCGCGAGATGAACGCCTCTGCGCTCATCCTTTCTGGCGGCCCGGCCTCCGTGTACGCCGAGGACGCTCCGTCCATCGATCCCGCCATCTTTGATCTTGGCCTTCCCGTCCTGGGCTTTTGCTACGGTCATCAGATCACGGCCGTGACGCTCGGCGGCAAGGTCGGCCACTCCGAGGTGGGCGAGTACGGCCGCGCCACTATCACGCGCACGGCCGGCGCCAAGCTCTTTAACTCCACGCCCATGGAGCAGACTGTGTGGATGAGCCACCGCGACGCCGTGTCCGAGGTGCCCGAGGGCTTTACCGTTACCGCCAGCACCGACGTGTGCCCGGTTGCCGCCATGGAATGCGTCGAGCGCAAGATCTTCACCACGCAGTTCCACCCCGAGGTCAAGCACTCTGAGTACGGTCAGCAGCTGCTGAGCAACTTCCTGTTTGAGATCTGCGGCCTGGAGCCCAACTGGAGCATGGACAACCTGGTCGAGACCATGACGGCCGAGTTCCGCGAGAAGGTCGGCGACGACCGCGTGATTCTGGCCCTGTCCGGTGGCGTCGACTCCTCCGTCGTGGCTGCGCTGGGCGCTCGCGCCGTGGGCAAGCAGATGACCTGCGTGTTCATCAACCACGGTCTGCTGCGCAAGGGCGAGCCCGAGCAGGTGGAGGAGGTCTTCACCAAGCAGTTTGACGTCGACTTTATTCACGTCCACGCCGAGGACCGTTATGCCGAGCTTTTGGCCGGCGTGACCGAGCCCGAGGAGAAGCGCCGCATCATCGGTACGCAGTTCTGGAAAGAGTTCTTCGCCGTGGCGCAGCAGCTCGAGACCGATGGCAAGCCGGTCAAGTACCTGGCTCAGGGCACCATCTACCCCGACATTATCGAGTCCGGCGCTCGCAAGACGGGCGGCAAGACGGCCACCATCAAGAGCCACCACAACCTGATCCCGTTCCCCGAGGGCGTGCACTTCGACCTCATTGAGCCGCTCGACCACTTCTTTAAGGACGAGGTCCGCGCGCTTGGTCTGGCGCTTGGCCTGCCGGGTCACATCGTGTTCCGTCAGCCTTTCCCGGGCCCGGGTCTGGCCATCCGCATCATCGGTGCGGTCGATAAGGAGAAGCTCGAGATCCTCAAGAACGCTGACGCCATCGTGCGCGAGGA
Organism: uncultured Collinsella sp.; assembly: GCA_900554595.1. GTDB lineage: Bacteria > Actinomycetota > Coriobacteriia > Coriobacteriales > Coriobacteriaceae > Collinsella. Next base: position 4,990 of record USHZ01000090.1, read on the forward strand.
GCTCGACGCCTACAACCAGCGTCTGTTTGAGCAGACCGGCGAGCGCAACTCCGAGCACAGCTGCTGGCAGTATTTCGCGGTTCTGCCCGACATTAAGTCTGTGGGCGTTATGGGCGACGAGCGCACCTATCAGCGCCCGATCATCCTGCGTGCCGTCGAGTCCAGCGATGCCATGACCGCCGACTGGGCCAAGCTGCCCTACGACGTGCTGGCCCGCATCTCCGGCCGTATCGTGGCCGAGGTTCCCGGCGCGAACCGCGTGTGCTACGACATCACGTCCAAGCCGCCCGCGACGATCGAGTGGGAGTAGTCTGACAGGGTTCTGACCTGTATTTTTGAGTGCCGCACTGTGCTGCTGAGTTTCGTTTTGTACGAGAGTCACGGCAAAGCCGCCAGCGACATTGGTGAGTAAATCCGATTATCGAGCCTCTGTTCCCGCGTCGGAACGGAGGCTTTTTCTTTGGCTATTTACTCCCTTTCACCTGCAATTTCGCGATTTACTCCCCGTGTTTCGAGACGGCAAGGCACGGGGCGGTATTCGGAGGAATGGGAGTAAGGATTTATCCCGAGTGAGTAGACGCGCGATTTTTGTCCCCGAGAACGAAAAGGGGCCGTTTTAGGTCCTTTGAAACTCAAATCGAACTCAATAGGCCTTTTGACGGTCTCTGTGCGGCGTTTTCCCAGGTCGTTAATGGGGAGTAAAGAATCTCACCGTCTCAAGGAAAGCGGGAGTAATCAGGGGAAATGCCGCGGGGTACCGCCGTGTGCCGCCATGTAAGCCACCGCGTCATTTACTCCCCAGGTGCGCCGAAAATGCCTTTGCATGCAATGGGGAGTAAAAACTCAACATACGCAGGCGTGAGCGGCGCTCACCGCCTAGCTTGGCGTCCTGATTCGGTTGCGCTGGTTGCGAAATGCGGGGAGCCGCTACAGCGAGGCTTTCCAGTCCTCGTATTCGTCGGCGTCGATCTCGCCGTTCTCGAGCTGCGCGCGCTTCTCTGCCCACAGCTCGATCGCCGTCGCGGCTTTGGGCGCGTGCGGAGCCTTGGGGTTCAGGGAGAGGCCCGTGCCGTCGGCGGAGGGAACGATGCCGAACGAGTCCTCGAGCCGCACGAGCAGCGACATGAGGTCGCCCGCGGTCTCGACGCCATAGTCCTTGAGGGCGTTGACGGACACGCCGAGCGCCGCGGAGATGGACTCGAGCAGCTCGGGCTTGACGGCGCGGATGCCGCTCTCGTAGTGGCGCACGGCCCCCTCGGTCAGGCCGACGGCCTCGGCGAGTTGAGCCTGCGTCATGCCGCGCGACTTGCGGTACCGCCTTATGTTTTTGCCTACGGACATGCGCTCTCCTCCTGGAATTACGTATCAGCACATCTTATCAGCGTACGTAAATGTACGCAATTCTATTGACAGTACAGATACGTACGTTTACTCTGAATCTGTAAACCGTACGTATTCGTACGCCATTGATTGGAGGAGCCATGGACGAGAAGGTGGCGAAGACGCCGAGGCCGCACATGCTGGACGCCGACGAGGTCGCGGAGCTGCTGAGGATCAAGAAAGGCAGCGCCTACGAGGTGATCAGGAAGATAAACGCCGAGCAGGAGGCGCGCGGGCGCGTGGTTATCCGCGGACGCGTCCGGAGCGACGTCTTCGACGCCCTGTACTTCCCGGAGGTGGACTGACATGCCCGTGTACAAGGACGACGGCAACGGCACGTTCTACGTGCAGTGCTACTACCGCGACGCCCGCGGCTCGAAGCGCCACAAGACGAAGCGCGGCTTCTCCTCCGAGGTGGAGGCCGCAGTGTGGGAGAGCCAGTTCAAGAGCCTTAACGGCGGGGCCATGGACATGACGTTCTCCGAGTTCGTCGAGGTGTACGCCTCCGAGGTGAAGCCGCGCGTACGCGAGCACACGTGGATCACCAAGGAGTACATCATCAACGACAAGCTCGTGCCGTTCTTCGGAGACATGCGCATGTGCGACGTGAGGCCGATCGACCTCATCAGGTGGCAAAACGAGCTCACCGAGCACCGGGACGCCGACGGGAAGCCCTGGGCGCCGACGTACCTGCGCACGGTGAACAACCAACTGAACGCCATCTTCAACCACGCCGAGCGCTACTACGGCCTCACCGACAACCCGGTGCGCAGGGTCGACAAGATAGGCTCGAAGAAGGGCGGCGAGATGCAGTTCTGGACCAAGGACGAGTACCTGAGGTTCAGCGAGGCGGTCATGGACAAGCCGCTGTCGTTCCACGCCTTCGAGCTGCTGTACTGGACGGGCATACGCTGCGGCGAGCTCCTGGCGCTCACGCCGTCCGACTTCATGCTGGATAGCTCGCGGCTGCGCATCAACAAGTCGTACCAGAGCCTCCACGGCGTGGACACCGTGACCGACCCCAAGACGCCCAAGTCCGTGCGCACGATCGTCATGCCCGCCTTCCTTCGCGACGAGATGGCGGACTTCATCGAGATGCGCGACGACGTCGCCCCCGACGAGCGCCTGTTCGCCGTGACCAAGCACTTCCTGGCCCACGAGATGGAGCGCGGGTGCAAGGCGTCGGGCGTGAAGCGCATCCGCATACACGACATACGCCACAGCCACGTGAGCCTGCTGATTGAGATGGGCTTCTCCGCGCTGGCCATCGCCGAGCGCATGGGCCACGAGGCGGTGGACATCACCTACCGCTACGCGCACCTGTTCCCCACGAAGCAGGACGAGATGGCCGCCGCGCTCGATGGAGCGAGGGGGTAAGCAAGATGCCGTGCGAGAACAGCGCCCGCAAGCGCAGCAAGACGATGGCGTTCCGCTGCACGCCCGAGGAGCACAAGCTCATATGCGAGATGGCAGCCTGGAGCGGCATGAGCAGGCAGGACTACATCATCGCCAAGCTCACCGATACAGAAGTTGAAGTGAGGCCCTCCGTGAGCATGCAGAAGGCGCTGAAAGACTCGATGGCGGAGTTGGCCAAAGAGGTGAAACTGGCGGCCTCCTACGGCGAGTTGAGCGA
>USHZ01000091.1 GCA_900554595.1 uncultured Collinsella sp.
CGTTTGGCAGCCAGGCCGTGGTCGTGGCGATCGATGCCAAGCGCGTCGGCTTGCCTGGGCAGCCGGGTGCCGACAAGTGGGAGGTTTTTACCGCGGGAGGCCGCAACGCCACGGGTATCGATGCGGTGGCGTGGGCCGAGGAGGCGGCTCGCCGCGGCGCCGGTGAGATCTTGCTCACCAGCATGGATCGCGACGGCACCAAGGCTGGCTTCGACCTGGCACTCACCCGTGCCGTGGCGCGCGCGGTGCCGATCCCCGTCATCGCGAGCGGCGGCGTGGGCACGCTCGAGCATTTTGCCGAGGGCGTGATCGAGGGCGAGGCCGACGCCGTGCTGGCGGCCAGCGTCTTTCACTTTGGAACCTTCAGCATTCGCCAGGTGAAGGAGTATATGGCGTCGCAGGGCATCCCTGTGAGATTGGACTTCTAATGCTGCGGGCTTCGCTGCGGCTTGCCCAGGCACCGCATCTTGCCGCTCAAACCGTCGTTCGCGTACCAAAGTATGCGTCGCTCCTCTTTCGCGGCAACCTGCGGCACCTGGACAACCCTCGCCGACCGGCGATGTTTAAATTGGGGAATTGAAATGAGAGAAATTACTACTCCAGCGGATCTTAAATACGACGCCCACGGGCTGATTCCTTGTGTGGTTCAGCAGTATGACACCGGCGAGGTGCTTATGGTTGCTTGGATGAACGAGGAGTCGGTGGGGCTGACGCTCAAGACCGGGACCACGTGGTTTTGGAGTCGCAGCCGCCAGGAGCTCTGGAACAAGGGCGCGACGAGCGGCAACATGCAGGAGGTCAAGGAACTCTGGGCCGACTGCGATAGCGATACGCTGTTGGTCAAGGTCGACTCGCCAGGTCCGGCCTGCCATACCGGCAACCGTACCTGCTTCTTTAAGCGCGTGGAAGGGGGAGTGCGATGAAAGTCGTGACGCCGTTCGAAGTCGCCGACTGCAACACCGAGCTCCTCCGCGCGGGCGTGCCATGCCACGTGCACCTGACTGATGCCTGCGGGGCGCAGTCGCTTTGGCTCGAGGCCGAGAAGGAAAGGCTCGATGAGGCCCATGCCGTCATCGTCGAGTTCTTTGAGAAAAAGGGCGCAAAGCCTCGGTTCGATGAGACCGGTACCTACTTTACGCTGCAGTAACGAGAGGAAATAACCATGGGAGTCAGAACAGCTAACGTGCAGCCGGGAAATATCGGCGAGACGCTGACGGGACTGGCCGAGGTGATTCACGGTCGTCGCGATGCGTCGCCGGAGGAGAGCTATACCGCCCGTCTGCTGACCGACGTCGAGGACGAACTGCTCAAGAAGCTTGCCGAGGAGGCGAGCGAGGTCATCATGGCCTGCAAGGATAACGACCACGATCACATCCGCTACGAGGCCGGCGACCTGATCTACCACTTGCTCGTGACGCTCGAGCGCTACGGCATCACCCTCGACGAACTGGCCGGCGAACTCAACGCCCGCCGCCACTAGTCATTGGGGACGTTCTTAAACGACTAGTCGTTTGGGACAGTCTTTGCCAGCGCTGCCAAATAACACGCCCAATTACTACGACGAAACTTAATCTGCTGACCACACGGCGGTTTTGAGTAAATCGTCAACGCTTCTACCTGCGGTTTTATTTTCCACATTGAGCCGATGGTCGGAGGTTCGCGGTTTATCGTAGTAATTGGGCGTTCTTTTTGGCGGCGGTGTTGCACGGGCGTCGGTGGCGAGCAAAACGATCTGTTTTCCTCCGTCCCCAAGGGGTCATTTGTGAAGAGTGTCCCCAATGGCTAGTCGTTTAAGAACGTCCCCAACGACTAATCTTAGGCGAGGAGCGTGGATTCCCATTCGCCGGTGGGGTGGGGGATGTCGAAGGTTCGATAACCGCAGTCGTAGGCGTGGGCCTGGGCCTCGCGGATGTTCCAGCAGATGTCGCAGGCGCGGTGCGCGTCCGAGCCAAAGGTGATGGGCACCTCGGCATGGGCGAAGCAGCGCAAAAGGCCGGTCGCGGGGTAGTAACCGTCGAGGCCCTTGCGTGGTGCGGCGGTCGAGACCTCAACGCGGCGACCCGTATCGTGGGCGCATTCGGCCATCTGCTCCCAAAACGGCACCGGGTCAAAATCGGGTGCAAAGCCGTCCTTCGAAAAGCGCATGACCAGGTCGGGGTGGGCCATCACGTCAAAGTTAAGCGAGCTTTCGCAAGCACGGCACCAGTCGTCGACGTAGCGCTCCCACACGCCGCGCACGCCCAGGTTTTCCCAAACATGCAGGTTGGTGTCATCGTCAATCCAACCGCAAAGGGAATCGGGTGTGTCGGGGCGAGCGACGTCCTCTGCCCCTGCCGTGTCCGCGGCGCCTGCCGCAATATCTCCCGGGTTGCCAATCCAGTGCACGCTGCCCAGGCGTACCACGGCGCCATCGGACCAGCGCTCTACCAAGGGCTCGCAGCCCTCGTACCAATCGCATTCAAAACCGTAGATAAAGGTGAGCTCGGGCGCAATCTGCGCGGCGAGTTTGCGGGCGTCCTCAAAGGCCAGACGATGCGCCGGCAAGTCGCCCTCGACGACCTGCACCTCGCAGTTAGCATCCATGCTGGCAGGCAGGGTGAGGTGGTCGGTCGAGACCATGACACGGCATCCGGCAGCGGTAGCGGCGCGGACATTGTCCTCAAACGAGGCATGGCCGTCCGAAAACGAAGTATGGGTGTGGCAATCGACCAGCGGGCAGGCGGGCATGGCGACTCCTTTGCATTTGGTGAATCCGCTCCATTGTAATGGCGCAGCTCTCAACACGCCGCGCGCGCCGGGTGCCGAAATCGAGTGGAAAGGCGGCGCGGCGCGTGCCGGCGCCGGCGACTACTTGCTTCGTGCCGCCGCGCGTTTGGCCTGCACCGTTACCATCGCGTGTCTCACGGCGGTGATGGGGCGATAGCGGATCATACGCGGTCCCGACCAGCGCATGACCTCGCGGATCTTCTCGCGCATGGCAGGCCGGTAACAATGCGAAGGGCAGGCTGAGCAAAATGTCTTGGTGCCCATGTGGGGGCAGTGCTCAATGCGCGCGACGGCGTATTTCTGCAGCTCGGCGCATTCGGGGCAGAGCGTAATGGTCCGAAGGCCGAGCTTCACGCGTACGGGCTCATCGTCGCCAGCTTGTTCGACCGTATGCCCGCCGCCATGATGCCCACGACACCACAGCGCGATCATCTGCGACACAATTTGGGCCTCGCGCTCACGTTTGCGTGCCAGCTCCGGTGTGTCGACCGGGCGCGCCATTAGCTCAGCCTCCCGTGCTCGACCGAAAGCGAGAAATCGGCAAACGCGCAGGTGCTGGCACGGTGGCTTACGAGCACAATGGTCTTGCCGCGTCGCTTGAGCTCGTCAACGGCCTGCATTACGGCTGCCTCGTTGAGAGCGTCGAGTGCGCTGGTGGGCTCATCGAGCAAGATGAAAGGCGCGTCGTTGAGGAAGATGCGCGCAAGGCCGATGCGCTGGCGCTCGCCGCCCGAAAGCGAGTCGCCCAGCTCGGCAACCGGGGTGTCGAGACCCTGCGGCAGGCGGTCGATGAGGGCGGTAAGCGAAGCGGAGCGGCAGGCATCGAGCAGCTCGGCATCGGATGCATCGGAACGCGCGACCAGCAGATTCTCGCGTACGGTGCCGCAGAACAGATGTGTGTCCTGGGTCATATAGGCCTCGTGGCTGCGCAGGCTCGCCGTGTTGATGTGGCGGGCATCGACGCCGCTCACCGTGATGGTGCCGGCTGCGGGGTCCCAAAAGCGCATGAGCAGCTTAAGCAGCGTCGACTTGCCCGAGCCCGAGCGCCCCATGATACAGGTCATGGTGCCGGGCGCAAAGGTGCAGGTCACGTCGTCGAGGATGAGACTCGCAGCGGTGTCGTTCGCGACCTGCTCTGTGGCGCCCGCACCGCCCGCGTCCACGCCGCCCACATAGCTAAAGCTCACATGCTCGGCTGCGGCGCCGGCAAACTCAACGTCCTGTCCATCGGCGATTTCGGCGCACTGGGGCTGCTCGTCGAGCAAATCGAGCACGCGTGCGCCCGAGGCGAGCGTCTCCTGCAGTGAGGCGCCCAGGCGGCTCACGGCCATTATCGAGCCAAACGACGACACAAAGGTAAAGACGGCGACAAACGCTGCGGCAAAGTCAATCGTTCCCGCAGCCACCAGCTGCAGCGCACGCCCGAGCATCACCAGATTGGCCGCAAGAATAAGCGCATCGGCTACGGCCTCGCTGGCCGCCTGGCGGCGTTTGAGGCGCGCGTCCACGGCGCCGACTTGCTCGGTCAGCTTGCCCAGGGCACGGCTGCGATCGGCGCCACCGGCAAACTGGATAGTCTCGGACGCGCCGCGTAGACTGTCGAGCACAAAGGCACCCAGCTTACCGGCGCCCTCGCGGCTCTGGCGGCCGGTGGTGCCGCATGCCTTGGCCGAGATCAGGGGCAGCAGCACGCCCAGGACCGCGTAGGCCACGAGCGCGATGCCCGCGAGCTCGGGGCTCACAGCCAGCAAAAAGCCCTCAAACACAACGGTGCAGACCAGAGCGATGGCAATGGGTGAGATGGTGTGCGCGTAGAAGACCTCGAGCAGCTCGATATCCGAGGTGACCAGGCTCACGAGCTCGCCCTTGCCGCGGCCCTCGAGCTTGGCGGGGGCGAGCTGGCGCAGGGCGCCAAACACCAGGTCGCGAATGTGTGCGAGCAGACGGAATGCGATGTAATGGTTGCAGAGCTGCTCGCCGTAGTGGAGCGGCCCGCGCGCGATGCCGCAGGCGGCGCAGGCCGCACATGCTGCGATAAGACCAAGTCCCAAGGCGTTGCGGCCCAGCGCGGCCATAAGTCCAAGGGCGCCAAAGGCCGGCACGAACGCGGCGGTGAGCATGCCAATGCTGCCCAGCGCGACGGCTAGCACAAGCCAGCCGGCAAGCGGTCGGACGAGCCCCATCATGCGCCACATGATGGACGGCGCCGAGCGACGGGCGCGGCCGGAGTCAGGCGTCACGGCAGCGGAAGACGAGCCGGCACCGTTGAGGTCATCGGTACAGGCGGCGCTGCCGTCAACAGCCTCAACCGCGCCGGCATCCTCGGCATCACCCTCCGCATACGCATATGCCGAGAGCTGCTCCTGGCTGTTCCACATGCGCGCATAGGCGCCCGCGGTGGCCAAGAGCTCGCCGTGGGTCCCGTGCTCGGCAATACGGCCACGCTCCAGCACCAGGATCTGATCGGCGTCTACGATCGTCGACAGGCGGTGTGCCACCACAATTACAGTGTGCCCGCCGGCAAGCGACGCGATGACCTCGCCGATCGCGGTCTCGCTTGCGGCATCGACGTTGCTCGTGGCCTCGTCAAACACATAGATCGGCGAGTCGTGCAGCAGGGCGCGGGCCATGCACACGCGCTGGCGCTGGCCGCCCGAAAGGTTAGTGCCGCCCTCGTTAATCACCATGTCGAGCCCGCCGTTGGCCTGCACAAAGGCCGCCACGCGCGTGCGGTCGAGCGCGCGCAAAAGCTCGGTATCGGTGGCGTTGGGCTGGGCGAGCAGCAGGTTGTCGCGCAGGGTGCCGGCAAACAGGTAGCCGTTGGTGGGCACCAGGGTGACGGCGCGCATGAGTGAGTCGGCCGTGGCATCGCGCAGCTCGACGCCGCCAATGCGAACGCTGCCACGGTAGGCACCCTTGCGGCCCGCGATAATCCCCGCGAGCGTGGACTTGCCGCCGCCGCTTTCGCCCACGAGTGCCACGAGCGAGCCGTGCGCAATGGTCGCGTTGGCGCTGTCCAGCACCGTGCGGTCGCCGTATGCATAGCTCACGCCCGCGAGCTCGATATCGCCGCGACCGTCAAGCTCAACATCGCCGCGCTCGGGCTCGGGCGTATCCAAAATGCCAAACATGCGGCGCGAGGCGGCCATGCCGTTCATGGCCGTGTGGAACAGCGATCCCAGGCGGCGCATGGGCAAAAAGAACTCCTGCGACAGGAAGACGATGAGGAAGGCAGCCTCAAAGCCAATCTTGCCCGTGGCGAGCTGCAGCGCGGCTACGATAATGCCGAGCGCGGCGCCCATATAGACGACCAGGTCCATAACGCAAATGGAGCGCAGCTGCATCACCAGCAGGCGCATGGTCGCTGTGCGGAAACGCTCGGACTCGGCGTTGATGCGCTCGTGCCAGCTGCGATCGGCCTGATAGACCTTAAGGGTGGTGAGACCCTGCACGGCCTCCAGGAACATGCCGCCCAGGTCGACGTAGCTGCCCCAGTACTCGGAACCAATCTTTTTGGCGTTGCGCATGACCATCATAATGGAGACGGGGATGACCGGAACGCAGGCGAGCAGTAGCGCGGCGGGAAGACCCGCCTGGCCCACGAGCAGTACAAACAGCGTGATGGGTGCCAAGCCGGCAAAGAAGAGCTGCGGCAGGTAACCGCCAAAGTACACCTGGAGTTGCGTGGCGCCCTCGACGCTGGTCTGGACGGCCTCGGCGGTGGGGACGGTCTCGGTGTAGGAGGGGCCGAGTTCGGTGAGCTTGTCGTAGACGAGCGAGCGCACGCGGCGGACGGCTTCGAACGCGGCCTTGTCGCCGGCGCGTTGGGCCAGGTAGATGGAGGCGGCGCGCGCGATGATGGCGGCGGCGAGCGGCAAGGCCGCCTGTGCGAGGGCATCGACGGCGAGCGCGGCGGAAAGGCCGTCCGTGACGATGCCGCCCAAGATGCGCGCAAGCATCCACATCACCGTGATGTTTGCCATGAGCGCGATCCACTTAAACAGGACGCTTGCCATAATGTAGGGCGTTGCCTGCGGAACCAGGGAGAAGAGCCGCTTCTCGAACATGAAACCTCCTATGCCGTAACGGTGCCAGGCGGGGTCCTCGGCAGCCGCTTAGTTAGCCAAATGCAACTAGAGTAACATCGTGCAGCAGGTAAGTATGCCGAGGGTAATTTTTGGCCGATGAACTGCGTAGAAAGTTCAAAATTGTTGAGTGCAGCGAACTTTATGGTGGACGGAGTGCGGGCGCGATTCTGATCGCGTGCGGCCCGCTCCAAAACGTGTACGTCAGCCTCCAAAACCGACAAAAAATGACATGTTTGGAGGCTGATGTACATGTTTGGATAGGGGCGAGGGCGGCGACGGACGAAAGTCACGCCTGTGCCACGTCCGATGTGCTAGCGTTTGGGTGAATAAAACGAGCCCGCGCGGAAAGGATCCGGACCGTATGCAACGTGGAAGTACATCTCCGCTGTCCCGCGAGACCGATGCGCCCGAAACCATCGTCAAGCTGGAATGCGACATCGACGATGCGTCGCCCGAGGTACTCGCCTATGCCGCCGGCCGCCTGCGCGAGGCCGGCGCCCGCGAGGTGCACTGGCTGCCCCTTTACTGCAAGAAGGGCCGCCCCGGCTGGCAGCTGCAGGTGATCTGCTCGCACGAGGATATCGAGCGCCTACAGACGATTATCTTTTTGGAGACCACGACCAACGCCGTTCGTCGCCAGGTGATGGAACGCGTTTGCCTGCCGCGTCGTTTTGAGCAGGTCGCGACGCCTTGGGGCGAAGTGGTCGTCAAGGTGGCCACCCTGCCCGACGGCAGTGAGCGTGCGGCGCCCGAGTACGAGGACTGCGCCCGTCTTGCCCGCGAGCATAACGTGCCGCTCCAGCGCGTGATGCAGGCGGCACAAGCCTCGGCACTGCGATTTGAATAGCGCGGCCGGCGACATCTCGCGCCCGGCCACATCAGCCCCCACCCGAAAGGACCACCATGAAATACCTCATCGCTTCCGACATTCACGGCTCGGCATACTGGACCGAGCGCCTGGTCGCCGCCATCGAATCCGAGCAGCCCGACCGCATCGTGCTGCTGGGCGACCTGCTCTACCACGGCCCGCGCAACGACCTGCCGCGCGACTACGCCCCCAAGCGCGTGATTCCGCTGCTCAACGCCCTGGCCGACCGCATCATCGCGGTGCGCGGCAACTGCGACG
>USHZ01000092.1 GCA_900554595.1 uncultured Collinsella sp.
CGCGTTTTTGACCATTCTGGTCACGACCGTCAACTTTGTGGTGTCGGTCGAGGTCAATTTCTATCCGCGCTACCGCGACTACTACAGCCTGTTTAATGACGGCGGCGTGGTGGGCGACATCGTGGTGGCCGAGGAGGAAATGCTCGCCACGCTCAACCGGGAGCTGCGGTTTTGTGCGCTCAAGCAGCTGTTTGTGACGGCAGCGGTCATTTCGCTCGAGACCACGGTGCTCTCGGCCTTGCCACTGGGCTTCAACAACCTGATGCACGGGTATTTTCGCACGTTATGCGTGGGTTATGGCCTGTATGCCGTGGGCAATACGGTGATGCTCATCTTGTTGTACTTTACCGACTACAAGGGCGCCGTGCTTGCTTCCGGGCTGTTCGCGGGCGTGGCAGGGCTGGCGACCATCGTCTCGCTGTTCTTTCCGCAGCAGTTTTATGGCTTTGGCTTTTTGCTCGGCGCGGCGGTGTTTTTTATCGTGGCACTGCTGCGGCTCGATACCTATACTGCCAACTTGCCGTATCGTATCCTGAGTCAACAGCCCATTGTGGCGACCGACAAAACAAGTCGCTTTACACAGCTGGGCCGCTTGCTCGACCGTGCCGAACAGCGCTACGAGGAGCTGCGTTTAGAGGGCGAGCCGCATGGTGCGTTTGAGCGCATGGTGGTTCGCGTGTATCGCAATCGTTGGGGAGGTCCTGATGACCGATAGGATGATATCGCGTCGCCGTTTGATTGAGGCGGCTGCCGGCGCATTGCTGCTTTCGGGCTGCTCTTCGCAGGACGAAACCTCGACCAAAAAGGTCAAAAAACAGGACAAGATTAACAAGGCCGATGCGTCTAGCAAGACCAAGCATCTTCGCGACAAGGATGAGCTGTATGAGGTCTACGACGACTCGGGCATTGTGACCATGTACCTGACGGTCTCTCGCGGCAACAGCTCCGAGAATACCGACCATAGCTGGGCCGAGATCAATACGTACTCGGTCTACGACTATGCCGACATGGGCGTGACGCGCTATCAGGTTATGGGCCTGCTGCAGGCGGGTGACGAAGACGGCCCGGTGGCCGGCGAGGTCGGCTATGGCGAGGAAGCGCCCAATGCTACCGTGCAGGTGCGCGGCCAGACGTCGAGCATGAACTCGCAAAAGAATTACAAGGTAGAGCTCAAAAAGGGCAAGGGTACCTGGCGCCATCAGCGCGCGATTGCGCTTAACAAGCACATGGGCGAGGGTATGCGTTTTCGCAACAAGATGGCCTATGACCTCATCCGTGGGATTCCCCAGATGATGGGCTTGCGCACGCAGTTTGTGCACTTATGGGTGTGCGACCAGACCGAAAAGTCCAACGATACCTTTGAGGACTACGGTCTGTTTACGCAGGTGGAGCAGCTCAACAAGACGGCGCTCAAGGCCCACGGTCTGGATAAGAGCGGACATCTGTATAAGGTGAACAGCTTCGATTTCCATCGCTTCGAAGACACCATCAAGCTGACGGATGACCCTGACTATAACCAGACGGCGTTTGAGGGCATGCTCGAGATTAAGGGCGACTCGGACCATACCAAGTTAATCGAGATGCTCGATGCGCTCAACGACGATACGCAAAAGATCGACGATGTGCTCGACACCCACTTCGATACCGAGAACCTGGTCTATTGGATGGCGTTTCAAATCTTGACGGGCAATTGCGATACGCAGAACCGTAACTGCTATCTGTACAGTCCGCTTAACTCCAAGGTCTGGTACATCCTTGATTGGGATAACGACGGCATGCTGCGCAAGCTGGAGCTTTCTCTTAAGGGGTTTTCGGACTACGCGAGCTGGGAGCGCGGCGTGAGCAACTACTGGGGCAACGTGCTGTTTAACCGCGCGTTGCGCAGCAAGTCGTTCCGCAGCGAACTCGATAGCGCCGTGAAGGATCTGCGCTCGTACATGACCAAAGAGCGTCTGAGCAAGATGATCGAGCATTATCGCGAGGTGACGGAGCCGCTCGTCTTTACTGCGCCCGACCTGGAGAATCTGCCCGTGACCAAGGACGAATACGAGCAGATTGCCGCAGCGATTCCGTCCGAGATCGAGGAGAACTACCAGAGCTTCCGCGAGAGCTATAAGAAGCCAATGCCGTTCTACATTGGCGTGTCGCAGATCGATAACGGTAAGTTGCGCATTAACTGGGATGCGTCCTATGACTTTGAGGCGCGCGACATTCGCTACACCGTGGAGCTTGCGCGCGACTACGCCATCAGCGACGTGCTTTTTAAGGCTGAGGACGTGCTGCTGCCCGAGGTGACCTGCGAAGCGCCCGATGCCGGCCAGTATTTTGTGCGCGTGCGTGCTACCAACTCCGACGGCTATACGCAAGATGCGTTTGACTACTATGTGACCGACGATGGCAAACAGTACGGCATGAAGTGTTTTTACGTGCAAGACGGCGGTAAGGTCGTGGAGGACACGTATGAGGAGGGCTAGCGCGCTGCTTGAGCGCTTGGCGGCTCCGCCTACGCGTACCACGCAGGAGCGCTACCGCCACGAACTCAAGTACCTCATTAACGAGGGCGAGCACGCCGCGCTTGCCTGTCGCATGGCGCCGGCGTTTAAGCTGGACAAGCATGCGCAGGCGGGCGGTTACACCATTCGCAGCCTGTACTTTGACGACTACTGTAACTCGGCCTACGAGGAAAAAGACGCCGGTATTCTCATGCGCAAAAAGTATCGCGTGCGCATCTATAACGGTGGCGACAAGGTGATTAAGCTCGAGCGCAAAAAGAAGTACGGTAGCTGGATCTATAAGGAGGACGCGCCGCTCACGCGTGGCGAGTTTGAGCAGATTCTGGCCGGAGACTACGACTTTTTGCTGAGGAGCCCCTATCCGCTCTGTCGCGAGTTCTACATCGAGTGCATCTGCAACGTGATGCGCCCGAGGACTATCGTGGACTACGAGCGCGAGCCGTGGGTGATGGATGAGGGCACGGTGCGCATCACGTTTGACATGAACGTGCGCGCCGCGGTGGGAAGCTTCGACATCTTTGACGCGACCCTGCCCGCGCTGCCCGTGTTGGAGCCGGGCAAGCTGGTGATGGAGGTTAAGTTTACGGAGTTTTGCCCGCAGCTCGTGCGCGATATGGTGCCGCCGGGCGCGGCCGAGCTTACGGCGGTCTCCAAGTACTGCTTGTGTTACGAAAAGACCGCCTACTTACGCGGCTTTAACTACTGGGAATCGGATTTTGAGAACCGAGGGGATATTTAGACCATGAGCACCAGGGACTTTTTTAAGAACTCCGTCTTGGAGGCGTTTGGTCAGGTCGACCCTGCCAAGATTGGCCTGTCGCTGCTCGTGGCGCTCGCCATGGGCATCCTGATCTATTACGTGTACAAGCGCTTTTTTACCGGCGTGGTGTATTCTCGCAGTTTTGCCGTGACGCTCGTGGGCATGTGCGTGCTCACCTGCATGGTGACGCTCGCGATCTCGACGAACGTGGTCATCTCGCTCGGTATGGTCGGTGCTTTGTCCATCGTCCGCTATCGTACGGCGGTCAAGGACCCGCTTGACCTGCTGTATCTGTTTTGGGCCATTACCACAGGCATTACGGCGGGTGCCGGCATGTATGCGCTCGTAGGGATCACGGCAGTTGTGATCGTGGTGATGATTGCCGGCTTTGCGAGTCATCAGGACAAGGCGCGCGTGTACATGATGGTCATCCACTACACGGGCCAGACCACGGGCGACGACATCGTCCGTGCATTTGGGCGCACCAAGTTCACCGTCAAGTCCAAGACTATGCGCGGCGAAAAGGTCGAGATGGCCGTCGAGGTCTTCTCGGACGGCGTTGACATGCCCTATGCGGACGCCATTCGCGCGCTCGACGGCGTGGAAGACCTAACGTTGATCCAATACAACGGCGAATACCACGGCTAATTTTGTTCCGGCGTTCTAACGAACGCCGGACCGCTCGACGCTGCGCGGGCATCTGCCGGGCGATCTGCCGCTCAAACCGTCGCTCGCGTACATGAAGTACGCGTCGCTCCTCTTTCACGGCACCTCGCCACGACAGCTGCCCGCTCGCTGGCGCGTGCTCTTCCGGGATGGCTAATTTGGTTCAGTTTTATTATTTAAGGGACGGTGTCGCGTGGACGTGCAACAGTTAGAAGAGGACTGGGCTGCGAGGGCTGGTGCGCGTGGGGCGCGTCTTGTTGCGGCCTCGCATGTGCCGGCGGCGCTGTCGACGCTGGGGATTGTGCAGCCCGGCGATCGCCTGGTGGCCTTTGCGGATGACTTTGCCGATGCGTTTGCCTGCGGCTTTGATGGCTGCGATGTTGCGCTGGTGGGGGAGCCCGCGGCTGCGGCGCTTGCTGCTGCGTCCGAGGGCTTTGATGCTTCGTTTGATGTCGAGGGGCCGCACCTGTGGTGGTTCGTCAACTCCATCGGCGGGTTTGGCCTGCGTGTGCCCGACCTTCGTGCACTGGGTCGCGCGGCTCGTGAGTTGCATGCGCTGCTCGTGGTTGATAACACTGTGTCGGGCGTCTTTGGGTGCGACCCGCTGCGTCTGGGCGCCGCGCTTTCGCTCGAGGCGCTCGACCGCGTGTGTGCTGGCGTTGCGCCGCGCAAGCTCGTCGCCGCTTCGGTGGCGCGCTCGCAGCTTAAGCGCCATCGCGTGGATGCCGCGGCCGAGTGCGCGTACGCCCTGCTCGAGGGGTGCGGATTGGCTGCGCTCGACTTGTCCTCCGATGAGGCCGAGATTCTAGAGCATGGGCTCGACACGATCGACACCCGCATGCAGGCGCATTTCGACCGCGCCCGTGCGCTAGCCGAGTATCTGGCCGCCAACGAGATGGTACGCAACGTGCGCTATCCCGGGCTGACCTCGCATCCCGACCATACCATCGCGACCGGCATCCTGGAGCACGGCTTTGGCCCGGCAGTAGAGTTTGACCTGATGGACTGCACCGCGGGCGAATTCTTTAACGCACTGCCCGACAAGTTCCGTATATCGCCCGCCGGCGGCGCAACGACGCGCCTCTCTGCTCCGCGAGGCAAGCAGGGGAGCACCATTCGCCTCTTCGCCGGCGCTGATGATCCCCTGGTAGTGGCTGCCACCCTAGACACCGCCCTCCGGAACTAGCTAGTATTGGGTCTGTGCCACGAAAACGGCCTATCTACTACGTTTAACCCCTAGGGGTCAACCATACCCGCCATTTTTGAAAAATGGCAAGCTGTCTACCAGCGGTTTTATTATCACGAAATCTGGGGTGGTCGAGGGTATTCAGCTAAACGTAGTAAATGGGCCCGTTTTGTGGCGCGAGCCTCAGCCCCAGGGCGCTGGGGGCTAAAAACCGTCTAAAAGGACTACTCCGCGTTGATGCTGGCGATGAGGTCGTTGGCTTTGGAGGCGATGACGTTGTTGATGTCGGCCTGCAGCTCTTCGTAGGCTGCTATGGCGCGCTCGCCGGCGGGGGTGAGCGTGGATCCGCGGGCGCCGTCGCGCTCGATGAGCTTGCAGCCCAGCTGCCCTTCAGCCTCGTTCACAATGCGCCAGGCCTTGGAATACGCCATGCCCATGCTTTTGGCGGCGCGGTTGAGCGAGTGCTCGCGAGCAATACCCTGCAGCAGCAAGACGCAGCCGTGACCAAACACGCCCGGCAGATCCTTGTCGCACGCTTGAATGACCAGCTTTGCCGTCGTCTTGTACTCCATGTGCTCCACGTCTCCCCGCTAAAGTGTTTGCTGGGTAAACGCAAAGCCTGCGTCAAACCCTCGTGTGCTCTTCTTAAATCATGCATTGTAGCAGTCAAAGTGCGTTAAGATACTACCCCAGTATTGGGCGCCCAAGGTTGGGCTGGGTCCTACGAGGCCTGCAGCCGACCGGTCGCATGGAAAAAGGAGAAACATGGCTACGTTCTTTCCCGGTGAGTCCCACACGTTTTCGGAGTATCTGCTGGTCCCTGGCTACTCGTCCTCGCAGTGCATCCCCAACAACGTCTCTCTTAAGACGCCGCTAACCCGCTTTAAGCGCGGCGAGAAGCCGGCAATCACCCTGAACATCCCCATGGTTTCCGCCATCATGCAATCCGTCTCGGGCGTCGACATGGGTGTCGCGCTCGCTACCGAGGGCGGCCTGTCCTTCATCTACGGTTCCCAGAGCGCCGAGTCCGAGGCCGCTATGGTCAAGGCCGTCAAGGATCACAAGGCTGGCTTCGTTCAGTCCGATTCCACGTTGACCCCCGATATGACCATGGAGCAGGTTATCGAGCTCAAGGATAAGACCGGTCACTCCACCATGCCGGTCACCGACGACGGCACTCCCAAGGGCAAGCTCCTGGGCATCGTCACCAGCCGTGACTATCGCCCCAGCCGCGATGACCACCAGAAGAAGGTCTCCGAGTTCATGACCCCGCGTGAGCAGCTCATCGTGGGCGACAAGAACATTAGCCTCAAGGTTGCCAACGACGTCATCTGGGACAACAAGCTCAACGCTCTGCCCATTGTCGACGACAACGATCACCTCATGGGCATCGTCTTCCGCAAGGACTACGACAGCCACAAGACCAACCCCAACGAGCTACTCGACAGCGATAAGCGCTACATGGTCGGCGCCGGCATCAACACCCGCGACTATGCCGAGCGCGTGCCGCTGCTCATCGAGGCCGGTGCCGACGTCCTGTGCATTGACTCTTCCGAGGGCTTCAGCGAGTGGCAAAAGCGCACCATCGAGTGGATCCGTGCCAACTACGGCGAGGACGTCAAGGTCGGTGCCGGTAACGTTGTCGACGCCGAGGGCTTCCGCTTCCTGGCCGACTGCGGTGCCGACTTCATCAAGGTCGGTATCGGCGGCGGTTCCATCTGCATTACCCGCGAGACCAAGGGCATCGGCCGTGGCCAGGCCACCGCGCTGATTGACGTCTGCCGCGCTCGCGACGAGTACTACGAGGAGACCGGCGTCTACGTGCCCGTGTGCTCCGACGGTGGCATCGTCTACGACTACCACATGACGCTCGCCCTGGCCATGGGTGCCGACTTTATGATGCTGGGCCGTTACTTCGCCCGCTTCGACGAGAGCCCGACCGAGCGCGTCAACGTCAACGGCCAGTACATGAAGGAGTACTGGGGCGAGGGTTCTGCGCGTGCCCGCAACTGGCAGCGCTATGACCTGGGCGGCGCCGCGAAGCTCAGCTTCGTCGAGGGCGTCGACTCCTACGTCCCGTACGCCGGCTCCCTCAAGGATGGCGTGGGCGGCACGCTCTACAAGGTCAAGTCCACGATGTGCAACTGCGGCGCCCTCTCGATCCCCGAGCTCCAGGAAAAGGCACGCCTGACCCTGGTCAGCTCCACCTCCATCGTCGAAGGCGGCGCCCACGACGTTGTCGTCAAGGACTCTCAGCAGTCTGTGTCTTATCGATAAGCCTGCACCCATAATCGATCGTTCGCCGATTGGTGCCGCCCGCTTCATTTGCGGACGGCACTTTTTCTTTTCTAGTTCGAATAAATCGGCTATCGTTTTATTGTTTGCGTTGCAATGCCTTTTATAGGGGAGATAAGAGATGAAAATTGACGAGCTGGTTCGTGACCATTACGTCGATTTGGGCGACATAGATCGTGACATTTGGCGCTATATCTCAATGCATCGCTACGAGGCTGCTAATTCGACGCTTGTTGATCTAGCAGCCAAGTGCAACGCATCAAAATCTGCCGTTCTACGTTTTGCTCAGCGCCTAGGGTTTCGTGGATTCTCTGAGTTCAAATACGCCCTCAAGGCTGAAGTAGAAGCTGATGCTCGCGATATGGTCGACGCTGCGGTTCTCGATCGTTATACCGCCATTGTCTTAAAATCGCTCAAAGACTTTCTTTCGCGTGATTTCACGCCTGTATTC
>USHZ01000093.1 GCA_900554595.1 uncultured Collinsella sp.
CTAGAGTTCTTGTTGCACACGACGACCAAGATTGGAGCGGTCTTTATGGAAAACAACGCCACGAACCCCGACGTCCTTGAGCGCTTTTTGCGCTACGTCCAAATCAACACGCAATCCGAGGATGCAAACTGCGACCAGGTGCCTTCGAGCACCGTTCAGTTTGACCTTGCCAACATCCTGGCCGAGGAGCTGCGCGAGCTCGGCGCGGTCGATGCCCATGTGACCGAGCATGCCTACGTGTGCGCGCATATTCCTGCGAGCGCAGGCGCGGAGAACAAGCCCGCCCTGGGCCTGATCGCACACCTCGACACCACCGAGGTTGCGCCGGGCGCCGGCGTGAAGCCGCACATTGTGCACTACGAAGGCGGCGACCTGGTCTGCGGTACCGTTGACGGCAAGCCCGTGGCCATGAGCACCGCCAAGCTTCCCGCCTTGAACGACCTTGTGGGTGAGGACTTGGTCTGCAGTGACGGCACCACACTGCTGGGCGCTGACGACAAGGCCGGCGTCGCCGAGATCATGGCACTTGTCGCGCGTATCGCTCAGGACCCCTCGCTGCCCCACCCCGCACTCGGCATTTGTTTTTGCCCGGACGAGGAGATCGGTCACGGCGCCGAGCTGTTGGATATCGAAGCCTTTGACTGCAAGTACGCCTACACGGTCGATGGCGGCCCCGTTGGCGAGCTGGAGTGGGAGTGCTTTAACGCCGCCGAGGCAACCGTTCGCTTTGAGGGCCAGTCCATCCATCCCGGTGACGCCAAAGGCCGCATGGTCAACGCGGGCAATCTGTTCTGCGACTTCAATGCCCTGCTCCCCTACGAGCAGCGTCCGGAATACACCGAGGGCTACGAGGGCTTCTATCACCTTGAGGGCGTCTCGGCAACGGTCGACTATGCCACGGCGCGCTATATCGTCCGTGATCACGATGCCGCCAAGTTCCAGCAGAAGCTCGAGCTGATGGATGCCGCCGCAGCACTGCTCAACCAGCGCCTGGGCGAAGAGCGCGTGACGGTCGAGATCAAGCAGCAGTACCGCAACATGGCCGAGATCGTGCGTAACTACCCCGAGCTTATCGATGTCGCCAAGGAAGCCTACCTTGCCTGCGGCATTGAGCCCCAGGTGCTGCCAATTCGCGGTGGCACCGACGGTGCGCAGCTGTCGTTCCGCGGCCTGCCCTGCCCCAACCTTTCCACGGGCGGCTACTGCTACCACGGCGTTAACGAGTTTGTCCCGGTCAGCTCGCTCGTCAAGATGACCAACGTCCTCCAGAAACTCGTCGCCCGCTTCGCATAAGAAACTCGAACAATCTAGGTAAGCAAAACCGCCCCGTCCTCAAAACCGAGAACGGGGCGGTTTTTGGTGCAAAGGGAGTAGTCAGCACCGCAGGTTGAGTCAACGTCAGCGAGCGACGTCCAAGGCGAACAAGTTGGCATGAAAAAGGCAGGGCATTGACCTTCTGGTCATGCCCCGCCTTTTGAATGACAAATTGTCGCCTTGGGCGGCGCGCAGCGTCGAGCCGTTACGGCGTTTGGTAAAACGCCGTAACTCTTTGATCATGCCGCCGAAGTTGAAAGGCAGATTGCCGCTCTGGCGGGTTTGCAGCGTCAACTGGTTACACGGGCTGGTAAGCCCGCGTAACCCTAGTAGTTGGCTTCGTAGCCGTTGCCGTCGCCGGTGGGCTCTTCGTAGTAATCCGAATCGCTCGAATCAGTCGAATCGTCCGAATCGTCAGAGCTGACCGATGAGGTTGCGGTGCCGTTGGCGTAATCATCGGACGTGTTGTTGTTCAGGTCGCCGATCGTAGAGCTGGAGCCATCGGACTGGCCCATGGTATTGGGGCCCTTGGGATCCTTACCAGCGTCGACGCGCTCCATCATTTCCTTAAGCTCGTCCTCGTAGACAAAGACGTAGCTCACGCCATCAATCATGGTGCTGGCATCGGCATACGAAGGCAAGTTGGCCGAATAGATGCCGTCAACATCCATGCCGCGCATGGCATTGACCGTAGAGACGATGTCCTGAACGCTCATATCGGTCACGAGCATGTCGGACAGCGAATTGACGAGGTCGAAGACCTTGGTGGCATCGAAGTTGTTGAGGATCTGGTTGGCGAGGGCGCCGAGCACCTGACGCTGGTGGCGCATGCGTGTGTAGTCGCCATCGGCATAGATGTAGCGGCAACGGGCATAGGTAAGGGCGGTCGCGCCATCCATGTGCTGCTGACCGGCGGTGATCTTAATGTCGAGATGCTCGGGGTCGTCGACATCGTCGGTTGCGTTAATGTCGATGCCGCCGACCGAATCGATGAGCGACTGCATGCCGTCGAAGCTGACCTCGGCATAGTGGGAAATCTGGACACCGCACAGCTCGTTGACCGCCTGGACCATGGCTTCGGCGCCGCCGTAGGTATGGCAGGCGTTGATCTTCATGGTCGAGCCGTTGTAGACGACCTTGGTATCGCGCGGAATGGAGATGAGCGTCGCCTGTTTTTGCGTGGGGTCGATACGCGCCAGAATAATCGAGTCGGCGCGGTATGTATCCTCGCCCGGGCGACCGTCAGTGCCAAGGAGCAGCACGTAGAACGGGTCCTTTGCCTCGTCGGTATCAACCAGGATCTGGCGCAGGTTGTCGGTAATGACATTGGAATCGCCGAGCTTGCCCATAATGGTGGCAAACCACAGGCCGGCGGCAGTCGTAGCGCTCAGCAGCACACCGAGCACAGCAATGAGCGCAACGCGGCGAACCGTATGGCCGCGACGGCGCTGACGGGCGCGCTCGGAATAGCGGGCAACGTTATCGCGGCTATAGATTTTTGCCTGAGCGCCGGTCGAAGGTCTTCGAGATTCCGTAATGGGCTTTTTCTTAAACATAGGCAACCTGCATTAGTAGATGACGGGATCGGGAACAGTGGCGTGCTCGACATGAGCGCCAAGCGCCTGCAGCTTTTCGACAAACTGTTCGTAGCCGCGCTTAATGTGATGGATGGCCGAGACCTCGGTCGTACCGTCGGCAATGAGGCCGGCAACGACGAGTGCCGCGCCACCACGAAGATCCGGTGAGGTTACCTGAGCGCCGGAGAAGCCCTTGACGCCGTGAATCATGGCGTGGTGGCTCTCGATGCGAATATCGGCACCCATGCGCACCAGCTCGGATGCAAACATAAAACGATTCTCGAAGATGTTCTCGGTGATAACGGAACTGCCGTCGGCCAGGGCGGAGAGCACCATGATCTGCGCCTGCATGTCCGTGGGGAAACCGGGGAACGGGAGCGTCTGGATATCGACCGGCTTGATGCGCTCGACGCGATTCACGTGGACGCCATCCTCGATGCGTTCGCAATCGATGCCCATGAGCTCCATCTTCTTGAGCACCATTCCCAAGTGGATGGGGCAAAAGCCTGTGACGTCGACACCGCGGTCGTCTGCCATCAACGCACCGGCAACGATAAAGGTACCGGCCTCGATGCGGTCGCCCACCACGCGATGGGTAACGGGATGCAGCTCTTCCACGCCCTCGATGGTCACAACAGGCGTACCCGCGCCGACAATCTTGGCGCCCATCTCGTTAAGCATGTTGGCGAGATCGACGATCTCGGGCTCACGGGCGGCATTATCGATAACCGTAGTACCCTGCGCACGCACGGAGGCCATGATGAGGTTCTCGGTCGCACCGACGCTGGCGAACTCGAGCGTGACGGTGGTGCCACGCAGGCCCTGAGGCGCATTGGCGTTGATATAGCCGTGGGCGGTGTCGAACTCGACACCCAAGGCCTCAAGACCCAAGATATGCATATCGATCTTGCGAGCGCCCAGGTTGCAGCCACCGGGCATGGCGATCTTGGCGCGATGGAAACGGCCCAGCAGGGGTCCCATCACGGCAGTGGAAGCGCGCATCTTGGCAACGAGCTCGTAGGGCGCCTCCCAAGAATCGACCTGGGAGGTATCGATCTCGAGCGTATGCTCGTCGAGAACATCGATCGTAGCGCCCATGCCCTTGAGCACCTTGCCCATCACGTGGACATCGGAAATATCAGGCACGTTCTGCAGCGTCGTCTTGCCCGGCGCCAGAAGCGTTGCCGCCATGAGTTTGAGCGCGGAGTTCTTGGCGCCCGAAACAGGCACGGAACCTCCGATGGCGTGGCCACCCTCAACGCGGATAATATCCAAGGTCTACCCTTTCAAAAAGCATGCCCGGGGTGGCTGGGCCATCCCGGGCATGATGTGTTCGCAAATGGTCGAACGCTAAAGCGTTTGACTATTGGGCAAGCTTGAGCTTACACCATGCGATTTCATTATAGAGGTAGGCGCGGCGTGCATCATCCTCCGACAAATTACCCAGCTTCTCTTCAAAACCTTGAATATCAGCTTTAACCTTGTCGGCGTCGACGGTCGCCAAATCGCAAGCGCGCTCGGCGAGGACGGTCACGACATCGTCCGCAACCTGGGCATAGCCGCCGGCCACGGCAAACGTGTGGTCGACAGTGCCCATGGCCTTATCGGAAACGCGAACGTAACCGCGGTCGATCGTGCAGATTTCGCTGGAGTGAGCAGGTAGAACACCAAACTCGCCATCCGTGGACGGAATCGACACAAACGCAGCGTCGCCCTCATAGGCGCAGCTCACGGGGCACACGATGCGGATACGCATAACCTACTTCTCCCCCATCTTGCGGGCGCGCTCGCGCACGTCCTCAATCGTGGAAGCATAACGGAATGCCTGCTCGGGCAGGTCATCGGCCTTGCCGTCAACAATCTCGGCGAAGGAGCGAACGGTATCTTCGACGCGGACGTAGACACCGGGGTTGCCAGTGAACTTCTCGGCGACGTGGAAGGACTGGGAGAGGAACTGCTGGATCTTACGGGCACGGTTGACCGTAAGGCGCTGCTCCTCGGACAGCTCGTCCATACCCAGAATGGCGATGATGTCCTGAAGGTCGGAGTACTCCTGCAGGAGCTCCTGGACCTTGACGGCGACACGATAGTGCTCCTCGCCGACGATCGAGGGATCGAGAGCGTCGGAGGAAGAAGCGAGCGGGTCGATAGCCGGGAACAGACCGAGCGACGAAATGCTACGCGAAAGAACCGTAGTGGCGTCGAGGTGCGTAAACGTCGTGGCAGGCGCCGGGTCGGTCAGGTCGTCTGCAGGGACGTAGACAGCCTGGACGGAGGTAATGGAACCCGTCTTGGTCGAGGTAATGCGCTCCTGGAGGTCGCCCATCTCGGTAGCCAGCGTAGGCTGGTAACCGACGGCGGACGGCATACGACCCAGCAGTGCGGAA
Organism: uncultured Collinsella sp.; assembly: GCA_900554595.1. Lineage (GTDB taxonomy): Bacteria > Actinomycetota > Coriobacteriia > Coriobacteriales > Coriobacteriaceae > Collinsella. The sequence goes on from USHZ01000093.1 coordinate 5,279, forward strand.
ACCTCGGAACCGGCCTGGGAGAAGCGGAAGATGTTGTCGATGAACAGCAGAACGTCCTGGCCGCGATCACGGAAGTACTCAGCGGTGGTCAAGCCAGCCAGACCGATGCGCAGACGCGCTCCAGGCGGCTCGTTCATCTGACCATAGACCAAGCAGGTCTTGTCGATAACGCCCGACTCGCTCATCTCGAGGAACAGGTCGGTGCCCTCACGAGTACGCTCGCCGACACCGGTGAACACCGAGGTGCCGCCGTGCTCCTGGGCGAGGTTGTTGATGAGTTCCTGAATCAGAACGGTCTTGCCGACGCCGGCGCCGCCGAACAGACCCGTTTTGCCGCCACGGATGTAGGGCTCGAGCAGGTCAACGGCCTTGATGCCGGTTTCGAAGATCTCGGTCTTGGTGGTGAGCTCGTCGAAGCGGGGCGCTGCGTGGTGGATGGGATAGAACTCCTCCACCTCGGGCATGGGCTTACCGTCGACAGGCTTGCCCATGACGTTCCAAATGCGGCCGAGCGTCTTGGGGCCAACGGGCATCTTCATGGGCTCACCGGTATCGGTGGCGATGAGACCACGCTGCAGACCGTCGGTCGAGGACATGGCAACCGTGCGGACGACGCCGCCCGGAAGCTGGCTCTCAACCTCGAGGATCGTGCTCAGGTGACCGATCGGGGTCTCGGCCTCGACCGTGAGCGCGTTGTAGATCGGGGGCACCGCACCGTCAAACTTGACGTCGACGACAGGACCGATGATTCGCACGATGCGACCATCACCGGCAGTCGTCTTCTTGGTGGCTTCCTCGACCGCAAGCTTTACGGTGTTATTAGCCATTACTGTTCCTCCAATGCTGAGGCTCCGCCGACGATCTCGTTGATCTCGGTCGTGATCGAAGCCTGGCGCACGCGACTATACGTGCGGGTAAGGGTCGAGATGATCGCGGTGGCGTTTTCCGTCGCGGAGTGCATGGCCTTGCGGCGTGCACCCTGCTCGGCAGCCGCCGAATCGATCAGGGCCTGGTAGATGACCGTCAGGATATAAGACGGCACAAGCTTGCCGAGAACATGCTCGGGAGAGGGCACGAACTCGAACGTGGACGAGATGCGCTTAGGGGCGTCGGTCTCGTTCTTACGCGGACCGTGGGCCATAGCGATCATCTCGGGATCGAGCGGCAGCAAGTGCTCGACGCGAAGCTCCTGATCCACGCGGTTCTTGGCGTGGTGGTAGACAAGCTCGACACGGTCAAGCTCACCGGCACGATACGCATCGCAGATATGAGAGGAAATCATGCGAGCCTGATTAAAATCGGGCTCGGAGGAATTGCCCTCAAAGTGCATGGTGACGTTTGCGCGGTCACGGAAATACGTGGCCGGTTTGCGCCCACACGCGATGATCTCGCACTCGATGCCGTCGTTCGCCCAAGAAGCGGCGAGCTTTTCGGCCGTGCGCTCCACCGTCGTATTGAAACCGCCGGCAAGGCCGCGGTCCGAGGCAATAACGACAATCAGGCCATGCTTGACGCTCTCATGCTTCTGCAGCATGGGATCGGTGCCCGAACAGGAGGCGTCGCCGGCGACCGTCAACATGACGTCGGTCAGCGCCTCCTTATAGGGCTCGGCCTGCTTGGAGCGATCGAGGGCACGACGGATCTTGGCCGTAGAGACCATCTCCATCGTGCGCGTGATCTGCTTGGTCGTGGTAACCGAGGAGATTCGCTTCTTAATGTCGCGAAGGTTGGCCATAGGGCTTAGTTCTCCTCTGATCCAGTCGTATCGGCATGGTGCTTGGCCATGAACTGCTGCTTGAAGTCACCGATGACGCGCAGGAGCTCAGCCTTGGTGTCATCGTCGATCTTCTTGGCGCGAACCTTGTCGAGAAGCGAGCCAAAGCCATTGTCCATGTACTCGACGAGCTCTGCACGGAAAGGCAGCACGTCGGCGATCTCCAGGTCATCCAGGAAGCCCTCGTTGCCAGCGAACAGCGTAACGATCTGCTCGCCAACCTCGAACGGCTTGTAGCGCGGCTGCTTCAGGAGCTCGGTCATGCGAGCGCCATGGGTAAGCTGCTTTTGCGTGGCCTCGTCAAGGTCGGAGCCGAACTGCGTAAAGCCGGCGAGCTCCTGGTACGAAGCGAGGTCCAGGCGAAGGTTGCCGGCAACCTGCTTCATGGCCTTGGTCTGAGCGTCGCCACCGACGCGAGACACGGAGATGCCCACGTCGACTGCCGGGCGCTGGCCCTGGAAGAAGAGCTCGGACTGCAGGTAGATCTGACCATCGGTAATGGAAATGACGTTGGTCGGAATGTAGGCCGAAACGTCGCCGTCCTGGGTCTCGATGATCGGCAGTGCCGTCATGGAGCCGTAGCCGTTCTTCTTGGACATCTTGACGGCACGCTCGAGCAGACGAGAGTGCAGGTAGAAGATGTCGCCAGGATAGGCCTCGCGTCCGGGCGGACGATGCAGCGTCAGCGACATCTGACGGTATGCCACGGCCTGCTTGGACAGGTCGTCGTAGATGACGAGCACGTGACCGCCGGGGT
>USHZ01000094.1 GCA_900554595.1 uncultured Collinsella sp.
CGCTCATGACCTCGGAGGATATCGAGGCCACGGCGCGCGTGTACTACCTGGTGCCCGCGATTGCCAAGCATCTGTGCCTGGGCGATTCGGGTCGCGAGTTCCAGGACTGCATGGGCCAGACCGAGCTTTGCCACCTGCTGGAGCACGTGACGGTCGAGCTCATGAACGAGACCGGTCTTGCCGGCAGCATCTCGTGCGGTCGCACCCGCGTGAGCGAGCATGATGAACGTGTCTTTGAGGTTGAGCTTTCGTGTCCCGACGACGCGTTGGCCATTGGCGCGCTGTCATCGGCGACCTTTATGATGGACTGGGCGTACCTGCACGCTGACCAGCCGGCCCCCGACGTGGAAGGCACGGTCGCTGGCCTGCGCAACCTGGTGCTGGGCATGCGCGCCGAGGCCGAGGGCAAGGACCCGCACGAGGCCGTTGCCGCTGCGAACGGCGAGGACGTGGCCGAGGATGCGCCCGAGCACGACGCTCCTGCCGACGCCGACGCTGGGCCCGTTGCCGAGGCGCCTGCTGAGCCCGAGTCTGCGGAGCCCCAAGGCGTCCCGAGCTTTGACGACGAGCCGCAGATGCCAATCGATACCGAGGGCGCGGTCGTCGAGAACCACGAGGCCCCCGCGGCCGTCTTTGGCGGTGCGGCAACGGCTCCGTCCGGCTCGGCGCACGAGGGCAACCTGCCGCTCGTCGATGGCGCCGGCGAGGACCCGGCCGCCACGGTCGCCATGCCGGCTATGCCGCAGGATTAGGCTCACTCGCTTATCACCATCATGTACCTGCGCTTTTACCGTACGCAGATGAGCGCGACGGCAAGTGTTGCGCTGCGGGTATAATGGACAGCATTCAAACGGTGGGCATCGAGGTGCCCGCAGGAGAGGAATGATCATGGGAAAGACTTTCAGCTTTGTCTCCGGTGCGCTCTTTGGTGCTGCCGCCGGCGCTATCATCGGCGTTGCTCTGGCCCCGCGCTCGGGCGCCGAGACCCGCGCCATGGCCGCCGATATCGCCAACGACGCCTGGGACAACATGCGTGACACCTACGAGCACGGTGCCGAGGAGGCTCGTGCCGCGGTCAACGACTTTGGTCCGATGGTCGACGCCAAGACCGATGACCTGCGCGCCAAGGTCGACTTGGCCCGCGAGCGCATGGACCAGCTTCGCGAGCAGCTCAACGACGCCATCTCGGGCGGCAACGTGACGCCTGCTGCCGACGTCGTGGTCGAGAACGTCGCTGAGGCCGACACCGAGGCCACGGAGCCCTCGACCGAGGCATAATGCGCGCAGGAGATTTTGTCGGCGTCAAGGTTTATCGTAAGCCTGCCGAAGACAAGCGCACCAAAAAGGACGGCACGCCGCGCAGCCCTAAAAAGCTCGGCAAGATTCACTTTCCCGTCTTTACCCCGGGTGGCACGCGCGTGGTGGGCTTTATGGTCCGCCAGTCCGATATCGCGGGTATGATCGAGCGCCCCGACCGATTTGTGGCGCTCGATGCCGTCGGCGTCTATGAGGGTGCTGTCGCGGTCGACGACGTCAAGGGCACCTACGATGCCGCCGCGGCCAAGCGCCTCGATATCAACCTGGACGATTGCATCATCTGGGTTGGTATGGATGTGCGCACGGAATCGGGCGATGTCGTGGGCTACTGCTCGGACGTTGAGTTCAAGCCGCGTTCGGGCATTGTGCAGACGTTCTATGTGACCGCTAGCGCCGCATCGAGCATGTTGGTGGGCGACACGCAGGTGCCGCCGACGATGCTGCGCGGCTACGAGAACGGCGCGATGATTGTCTCGGACGAGGTCAAGACGCTCGGGTATTCGGGCGGCGTGGCCGCTAAGGCTGCCGAGGCCAGTGTCGTCGTGGGCGATAAGGTCAAGAAAGGCGCCAAGGTGCTCGATGACAAGGGATCGGTCGCCGTGGACAAGGGCAGCCGCGCACTGGGCAAACAGCTCGGCAAGACGCGCGGTATGTTCAAGGCCTTTAAGGACGAATATCAAAAGGCGAGCGGGGGCTCGTCAAAAGCTAGCAAATAGCGACGTACCAAATGATGGGAGGCGAGCCGGAGACATGTTGCTCCGGCTCGCTGTGTTTATGGGGGAGGGCACATGCGCCAAAACGGATCCAACTTAAACGGGCGCTCGGGTGCGCGTCCGACGGCGCGCCGCGACCTGGGGCAGCTGCCCAGCGGTCAGCGTCGACGTCGCCGTAAGCCCGGTGCGATGTACCTCAACCATAGCCGTGGGTTTAGCGATCGCAGCGCGCGCATCGGCAACGGGCGCTCGCCGCGCCGACCGTCCCGTCTGCCCTATGCGCTCATCGCCGTGGGTTGCGCGCTCGTGCTGTTTATCGCTGCCGTCGTGGGCTACGTCAACCGCAGCGTGGACGTGGAACTCAATGGGCAAAAGACCGCGGTGCGCGTGGGCTCTACGTTGCAGAATCTTATCGACGATCAAAGCCTGACCGAAACGTACGACGCCGGCGATCTGCTAGCCGTCGACGACAGCGTGCTCAAGCGCCATGGCGGCGAAAAGCTGTCGGTGAAGGTCGACGGCAAGCGCGTGAAGCAAGGCAAATGGGATAGTCGCGAGCTTACGGGTGGCGAGAAGGTGACGGTCAAGGACGGCCGCAACGCGTACGAAAAGCACGAGGTCCAGGCCACGACTATCGAGCCAAAGCTTAAGGTCGAGGGCACGGGTGCCATTGAGTATGTCAAAACCTGGGGTGTTCAGGGCCGCTCCGAGGTATGGGTCGGCGAGCAGTCGGGCAAGACGCAGGACCGCGGCGAGGTCGTGCCCGCCACCGACTGCGTAGTCGAGTGCGCAAGCGTAGCTCCCAAGGGCAACGAAAAGTACGTGGCCCTGACATTTGACGAGGGTCCGAGCGGCGCGACCAAGCAGATCTTGCAGGTGCTCAAGGAAAAGGGCGTCACGGCGACGTTCTTCCTTTCGGGCGATGCCGCGGAAGCCTCGCCCGCTACTGCCAAAGCGATTGTCGATGCCGGGTGCGAGATTGGCTCCAACAGCTACAGCGATGATTCGCTCAAAGGCGAGGATCGCGAGACGGTGCGCAAGCAGATCACGAAGGGCACCGAGGCGATTAAGTCGGCGACCGGCGTCGAGACGATGTTGCTGCGTGCCCCCTACGCCGCGTTTGACGAGCAAAACTGGATCGACTCGATGGACCTGGTATCCGCCGTGGTTTCGTGGAATATCGATTCGGGCGACTGGCTGCTCAACGGCGCTGACGAGCAAGTATCGACCGTGCTCGACTCGGTGACGCCGGGCAATATTGTGCTGCTCACCGATAGCGATGAGTGCGCCGAGCAGACGCTCGAGGCGCTGCCGCAGATTATCGACGGCCTTGTCGCCGACGGCTACAAGATCGTGACGCTCAGCGACCTGGTCAAGACGGACACGGCATTGAGCAAAAAGCTCACCTCGCTCACCAAGGTTTCCATGCCCAAAAACGCCGTGTTCCCCCAACTCCCCGAGGACGACGACACCGCAGAGTAGTCATTGGGGACGTGCTTAAACGACTGGTCGTTTAGGACGGTCTTAATCGCTTTGTCCCACCGTGCTCATCCGGCTCTATGTCACGGATGCGTCAGCGTTTGGTATGCCTGCAATGTGCAGCGCATAAATTCGGTGCCGCAGCGCGATGCTGATGCTATAGTTACTGCGGTTAATGAGGGTCAAGAGAAAGGTTACAGGTGAAATCCAAACCTCGACCATACAGTCGATGACCCCATGCAGGTGCTTTCTGCGCGTGCACGGGGTGTGAGCGCCGAGCGGCGTGCCGCCCGCGCATGCGTATACATATCTAAAAGTCCACGGATTGCGTGCCGGCATGGTCGCGCGGTCCGCAGGAATAATGATGGGGAGCACCATTGAATTATCTGAGTGAGATGCTCAAATTGCCGGTCTTGGACGTCGACGGCGAAAAGCTCGGCGTTGTGAACGATTTTGGCATTGCAACCGGCGAAGTTTTTCCGCACGTGACGTCGCTCGCGTTCCGTGGTCCCGGCAAGACGCCGTTTATGATCAGCTGGCGCAAATGGGTCGACCGTATCGACGAGACGGGCGTTCATCTTAAGTCGCCGGCCACCGAAATTCGTTTTTCGTACCTGCAGCCGACTGAACTGTTGCTGGCGCGCGACGTTCTCAACAAGCAGATTGTCGACACGCAGGGCATGAAGGTCGTGCGCGTCAACGACATCAAGTTCTCCATGTCGGGCGAAAATCAGCTGCGCCTGCTGGGTGCCGAGGTCGGCGCCCGCGGTCTGCTGCGTGCAATCAGCCCCGCGCTCGAGCACGTCGTCGAGGGCTTTATGAAGCACCTGGGCAAGCCGCTCAGCGAGGACATTATCGCCTGGTCTTATATGGACCTGCTCGATCGCTCGACTAAGAACATCCAGCTCTCGGTGTCGCACAAGACGCTTGGCGAGCTGCATCCTGCCGACATCGCTGACATCATCGAGCAGCTCGACCCGCGCCTGCGCGCGCAGGTGTTCGCGCAGCTCGATACAGCACAGGCCGCCGAGGCTATCTCGGAGTTCGATGATGACGAGCTTATGACAGAGATGCTCGAGGGCCTGTCCGATACCGACGCATCGTCGATGCTGGCCATGATGGACCCGGACGACGCTGCCGACCTGATTGACGAGCTCGATTATGAGAAGGCCGAGAAGCTCCTGCGCCTGATGGGCGTCAAGGAGGAGAAGGCGATTCGTAATCTGCTGGGCTACGAGGACAACACCGCCGGCCGCATCATGACCTCGGAGTTTGTCTCGCTGCCCGCCTCGGCGACGGTCGGCGATGCCATTGAGGCGATTCGCAAACTCGACGAGGATTTTGAGAGCGTCTACTACGTCTATACCGAGGACCCGAGCGGCATGCTCACCGGCGTGCTTTCGCTGCGCACGCTGATCGTGGCCGATCGCGATGCCACGCTGGGCCAGCTCGCCTATCGCGATCTGGTCTACGTGTCGCCCGACGAGGACCAGGAAGACGTGACGGACGAGATGACCAAGTACGACCTGGTTGCCATCCCTGTCTGCGACGAGAACCGTCATATCCTGGGTATCGTGACTTTCGACGACGCCATGGACGTTATCGCCGAGGAGCATCAGGAGGACCTGCAGATCGCCGGTGTCGGCTCGGGCGATAGCGCGTCGGACGACTCGACGAACGTGCTCAGCTGGTTCGTGCATCGTCAGTACTGGGTCGTCGTGTGGGGCATCGCCTCGTGCATTATGGCGACGGTGCTGGGGACGGCGCTGGGTTCCGCGCATCTGGTGGTGTTCCCCATGTGCGCCATGCCGCTCGTGCTGCTAGCTGCCTCGCGCATGGTGTCGTTCGTCAAGAACTACTTCCTCGAGTACGACGGTCACGACGACGAGCCCAAACCGTACCTGGGATTCTTCTTCCAGAGCACGGGTATGGGCCTGATCCTTTCGCTCGTGACCTACCTGTGCGCGCAGCTGGTGCGTACTGCCGCGTTCCTCGATGCCCCTATGTTTGAGGAGCAGCTCTTTACCGGCTGCTTTAACATTGCCGCCATCATCTGCCTGGTGGGCAACATGAGCGCCGTGATTTACCTGATGGTGCTGTTCTGGCGCGATGAGCACGACCTTAACACGTCGGGTACCGCCATGAACGTCATTGCCGTCATGATCTCGTGTGTGGCGTACTGCATCGCCGCGGTGCTGCTTACCATGTCAGTCATGGGTTAGGTGGTCGCGTGCAAAACACGAAGCAAAAGGCGAGCACCAAGCAAAAGCTGACCATCGCCGCCATCTTTGGCGCCATGGGCCCCGGTCTGTTGGCGGCGCTTTCGGGTAATGACGCCGGCGGTATCGCCACGTATTCCAGCGCCGGCGCCAGCTATGGCTATAAGATGCTCTGGATGCTTCCCGTCATGACCGTGCTGCTTATCGTGACGCAGGAGACCGCGGCGCGCTGCGGATGCGTCACGGGTAAGGGCCTGGCATCGCTCATTCGCGAGCGCTTTGGTGTGCGCAAGAGCGTGTTGGCCATGGCGGCGCTACTGATTGCCAACACAGCCGTGACCATTTCGGAGTTTGCGGGTATCGCGAGCGGCCTTGCTCTGTTTGGCGTGCCGGCGAGCATTTCGGTGCCGCTCGTGGCACTGCTGGTTTGGATGCTTACCATGTCGGGCAGCTTCCAGCGCATCGAGAAGATTTTGCTGCTGGTAAGCTGCGTGTTCGTGACCTATATCGTTGCCGCGTTTATGGCCGGCCCCAACTGGGGCGAGGTCGCGGTCGACTTGGTCGTCCCCAATATTCAAAACGACCCCAGCTACGTGTCGCTCGTGGTCGCAACGATCGGTACCACCATCGCACCGTGGATGATCTTTCTGGCTCAGAACAACGTGGTCGATAAGAATGCGGGCGAGGACGACATCGTGCTGCAGCGTATTGATACCGTGAGCGGCTCGATCGCTGCTGATATCATTGCGGGCTTCATTATCATCACGACCGGTACGGTGCTGTTCCCGGCGGGTATTCAGATTAGCGATGCCGCCGATGCCGCCCGCGCCCTGGAGCCCATCGCGGGCCAGTGGTCCACGGTGTTGTTTGCCTCGGGTCTGGTCGCAGCGAGCTTTTTGGCTGCCTGCGTGCTGCCGGGCGTTACGTCGAGCGCTATCTGCGAGGCATTTGGCTGGGAGCGCGGCGCCGACCGCAGCTGGGACGAGGCCCCGGTCTATCGCGGCATCATTACGGCCATCATCGGCATTTCTGCCGTGTTGGTGCTCGTGCCTGGTGTCGATTTGTTCCAGATTATGATGACCTCGCAGGTCATCAACGGCGTGCTGCTGCCCGTAGTCTTGGTATTCCAGGTGGTTATCGCGGCGGATCGCCACATTATGGGCGCCAACCGCAACGGCCGCGTATGGAACGTGCTCACTTGGGCGACAATCGGCGTGATTACGGTGCTGACGGTCGTCATGTTTGTGCTGCAGGCGATGGGCTACAGCGCTTAACGCTCACTTTTGGTTTTTAACAGGCCGCCGCCATGAGCTGCGGCCTGTTTTTTGCCCATGGCCTCTCGGAGTCGGCTCGAAAAGAGCAATCTTGGGGTGTCTGCTGCGGGCGCGGGGCTTGCAAACAACGCTCGGAGTGGCGAAGAACTCAGAATTCGGCCGCGGGGGCATGTATCGGCTGCGCCAGGAGTGCCTCCGGGTGCCGGTGCTAAAGGAGCGCCCCCTGCGGGTGTAAGCAGATTTGGCTGCGCGTTACTTGTCGGTGCCCAGCTTGTGTGGCTTGTAGGCGAGGGCGTTGACGAGTGCGTCGGCGGCGGACTTGACGGCTGTCGGTTGCGGATCGTTAGCGTGGTCCTCGGGGTGCACGGGCAGGTCTTTCTTGACTGCATCGTGGATGAGATTGAGGTACTCGTTCACGCCGGTAGTCGACAGGTGCGTGCCGTCGCCGTCGAACAGGTCGTTGCGGTTGGCACTGTGCCCGTACCAGTCGATAACGCGTACATTCTTGTAGCGCGTGGCGGCGTTGGCGATGGCCTGGTTCGTGGACCCGACCCACGGCTGCGGGCTACGTGTGTTTACAAACACGACGATGCGCTGCTCGCCGGCGTCAGCCATGATCGCATCGACCTGGGCGTCCGTTACCAAACCGTTGGTGCCCAGGGCAAAGACCACGATCTTGCCGGCAAGGTTCTGCTGGATAT
>USHZ01000095.1 GCA_900554595.1 uncultured Collinsella sp.
CCTTTACCCTCACGCGCCGCATCGTCTATGCGCTCTCGCCCGAATCCGGTCCGTTCGTTGAGCATCTGGACCAGGTGCTCGCCATTACCTTTACCAAAGATGCCGCGGCCGAGATCCGTGACCGCGTGCGCCGCGCGCTCATCGACGAGGGCATGGACGAGGAAGCCCTGACCGTCGACGATGCGTGGATCTCGACCATTCACGGCATGTGCTCGCGTATCCTGCGCGCACACGCGTTGGAGCTGGGCATCGACCCCGAGTTCACGGTGCTCACTGATACCGACGAGCTCATGGACCAGGCTGTTGAGCATGTGCTGGCCCGCGCGACGGCACCCGATGCCGCCCCCGAGCTCGCGGCATCGCTCAAGGCCCTCTACGCCTGGTATCCCATGGCGGGCGAGGGAGGCCCCTTTGGCGCCGGCACCACCATCAAAGGCCTGGTGCGCGAGCTGCTGGAGCTGTCGAGCCAGCTGCCGGGCGGTATGGACGACGTGCGCGTGGCGCGCGGCCAGGCCGATACCTCGGCACTCGCCGATGCCTATCGATCGGCGTTGGGTGCAAGCAAGGCGGCGACCGAGAAGGCGCAGGTTGCACTCGACGCCATCGATGCGTTCGAGGCGAGCGGCAAGACCATGGCCGATGCGGCGCGACTCATGATGTCGTGCGCCATGCCGCGGGCGAGCAAGGCGTTCCCCAAGGAGCAGGTCGAGCTGCTCAAGGCGGAGGCTGCCGATGCGTTTATCAATATCGTGCTGGCCTGCGGTGGCCCCGCGCTCGATGCACTGGTGGGCTTGGCCCGCTCTGTAGAGGCCGAGTATCGCGCACTGAAGGCCGGCCAGTCCGCCCTCGATAATAACGACCTGCTGCGCATGGCTTACGAGGCATTGCGCGATTACCCTGCCATTCGTGCTGCGTACGAGGGCCGCTTTAAGATGGTCATGATCGACGAGTTCCAGGATACCGACCAGATGCAGGTCGACCTGATAGGTTACCTGACCGGAGCGGGGGAGCGTGCGCTGTGTACCGTGGGCGATGCACAGCAGTCGATCTATCGCTTCCGCGGCGCCGAGGTCGAGGTGTTCCGTCGTCAGGAGCGCAAAGTGGGATCGACGACGGCGTCCGAGGCGACTGCCGTGGCCGACGCCCCTGCTGGCGAGCTCGTTAAACTCGTACGCAACTTCCGCAGCCACGACGAGGTGCTGCGCTATGTGGCCCGCGTCTTTGACGGAGAAGACGGCGGCTTGATGCAGGGCTTTTTGGACCTTGAGGCGAGCGACGGCCGCAAGGACACGCTGGTGGCGGATGCCTCGCGTCGCCAGGCCCTCTTTGTTGCCGGCGGCAGCACGCAGGAGCGCACACAGGCCAAGGCCCGCGCGATCGCGGAGCGGTTCCGCGCGCTTGCCGATGCCGGCCAGCCCCAGGGCGGCATGGTGCTGCTGCTGGGCCGTATGACCAACGCCGATGTCTATGCGCAGGCCTTCCGCGACCAGGGGCTCGACTGCGTCATCGCGGGCGGCTCGGTCTTTGCCCAAGCTGCCGAGGTGCAGACGGTGCGCGCCCTGGTTTGCGCACTCGCCAATCCGGCCGATACGGCGCAGGGCCTTATGCCGCTGCTGGCCTCGCCGATGTTTGCACTCGGCGCCCAGGAGTTCCTGGCGCTGGCGACCAAACTCGACGATCAGACGGGCGAGACGTCGCGCCGGAATATCGACGCGGGCATCATGAGCGATTTCGACGTGCCGGGCCTGCAGAATCTGCCGCTCGTGACGCGCGCCCGCGAGGTGCTGCGCTATGCGCTTCGTCGCGTGGGCCGCGATTCGTTCGCCTCCATCGCACGCAACGTGGTCAACGCTTCCGGCTGGTTTGTGCGTCTGGCACAGCGTGGCCCCGAGGGCAAGGCCGTCGCCGCCAACGTGCTCAAGGCGCTCGATGCCGTGGCTGAGGCTGAGGCCGAGTTCGGTAACTCGCCGCGTTCCATCGCGCTGGCCTTCGACCGCTTCCTGGCGGGCAAGGAAGCCCCGGGTGCCATCAACGAGGAGGGAGACGGCGCGGTGCGCATCATGACGGTGCACGCCTCCAAGGGTCTGGAATATCCGGTCGTGGCGGTCGCCGAGTGCTTTGGCGTGCGTAAGTCCTCGGGTGCGGCACAGATGGGTCGCGTCGAGGGCGGAGCGCAGGTCGTGGCGCTACCGGCACGCTTCGATGGCGTTAAACTCGCGGACGGCACGTTCGTAAAGGGCGATGACGTCAAAAAGCAGTTTGAGCATGCGTTTAAGGGCAAGGGCACGTCGTTGTGGCTGCCGCCGGAGCTCATGGAGGACGTCTGTGCGACGGGCTCTCCCGCCGAGGCATTTGCTCGCCTGCGCAACGACGACCTGCAGCTTTCGCTCGAGGAGCGGGCCCGCTTGCTCTATGTCGCCATGACGCGTGCGCGAGAGCTGGTCATTCTGGCGATGGATGCCGGCGTGAGCCGTGGCAAGGTGACGGCGCCGACCTTCGACGTCGAGACCGATCTGACCTACGACGTGCTGCGTCGTATTCTGCCGACGGACGGCCTGGACATGCCGCAGCTCGATGCCGACCGCCTGGTGTTCGACAACTCCCAGCCGGGTGACTACGAGCTTATTTCGCTCGCGGACTTTTCCTTTGGCGAGCAGACGTTTGAGGCCAACGCTTCACTGGATGCCGAGGGCAGGCTTGTCCGCGGCGATGCGGAGCCGGAGGGTGCCGGTGCAGATGACCGCGCCGCCGTTCCCGGTCCTGCCGACCCCGAGCCCGATGCGTTTGAGCTCGTGTATCCCCAGGCGGTGGGCGTGCGCATGGGCACCTGCCCGTATCCGGCGCGCGATTCGTACAGCTACTCGTCAATCGCGGCAGAGCTCCATGCCGAGTCCGAGGACCGTGCCGCCGAGGCACACGTGCCCATGGACGAGGCCGGCGATGATGCGGAATCGGATGGTTCCGAGATGACGGATGCAGACGTGGCCGCCGTTGAGCCCGCCGGCAACCCCATGGCGTTGGGCTCGGCCTTCCACGCTGCCTGCCAGTGGCTGATCGAGATGGGTGCCGATGCGCTGCCCGCTGAGCGTGCCGATGCACTGGCGCGTCTGTGGCACCTGACGCCGGAGCAGCGCGAGCGCTTCGACGTTGCCCTGGACCGCTGGCTCAAGTCGGCGGTCCGTGCCGAGTTGCTTGCCTGGCCGTGCGTTCGCGCCGAGGTGCCGTTCTTTTCGCTGGGCTGCGAGGACGAGGACATCGCTCGCTACGGTGCATATGCCGAGGGCGCCATCGACGCTCTGGCGACGAACCCGGCGGATTCGTCACACGCGCTGGTCATCGACTACAAGACGGGCGGCACACCGGACGAGACGCCGGAACAGCTGCAGGAGAAGCACGCCCTGCAGGCGCGCGTCTACGCTGATGTTCTGCACAAGGCGGGCTTTGAGGCCGTGACCGTTAAGTTCGTCCGCGTGGAGCAGGCGAATCCAGCCATCTTCGTCGAACCCGCCGAACCTCAAGTAGTCACCTACAATCTCTAGCCCTCAAATAACTTGCGGTGGAATACGGACTGTTTTGGCCAAAAAAGCCGCCAAACAGTCCGCATTTCACCGCAACGCATGGGAGAGCCTGGGGCGGTACAATGGCTCGAACGGTTCAAACGAATAAGGAGCCATCATGCAGCTCGCCAAAACGCTTAAGGTGACGCCGGAGGAGCTTTTTGACGCTCTGGCGGGGTCCATCATGCAGGATATCGAGAACGCCACGGGCAAGCGTCCCAGCCGCAACAAGCTCAACGGCTATAAGTACGAGAAGCGCGCCCAGTCCGCAAAAGGCAAGGCCAAGGGCATGGCGATCAAGGTTAAAATCAAGCACTTTGACTACCCGTGTCTCTATGAGGTCCGTTTTCAGTATGCGGCGGGCATCAATACTATGCGCTATGAGGCTGCACCTGCTGGCGATGGTGCCTGCGAGCTCACCTATACCGAGGATTTTCAGGGTGTGGGTGGCAACACGTCTGGCACGCGCGGCAAGCTCGGCCTCTTCTTCTATGAGCGCAAGCTCAAGAGCCACGCCAACCAGACGATTGATCAAATCGTCAAATACATCGAGGGTGAGCGCCGCGTAAAGGCTAATCCCGCCTTCGCCGATGATACTGCCGAAAACGCTTCGGATGTATTCCATTGATACCCTGTGCAAAAGCTTTACCGCTCTTCACATCAACTGTGAACACTTCAGGCTTCGAGTCAGTAGCGAGCGGCCCGACAAAAGTAGTTGATGGAAGTGCCAAATGAATAAGAATGCCGCTACGCAACTGCACATCTATTCCGCCTTTTTCGTTCTCGCGGGATTTGTTTTAAATCGGGGAGTGTTTCTACTTTTCCTTGCGGAGAAAGGAATGTCTGTCACGGAAATCGCGCTTTATCAAGCCCTGTTTAACATTACAACGGTCGTCCTCGAGCTGCCAACAGGGCTGATAGGCGATTTCTTTGGAAAGAAGTTTTCGATTCAAGTGGGCGTGCTGCTGCTTTTCTTCCATACGGCTGGCATGCTGTTGCTCTCAGGTCCCTTTCTTGTCGTGCTTTCCCTTGTTGAGGCACTCGCCTACTCCCTTCAATCGGGATCCGAACAAGCACTTTTATATGAAATTGCCCGGAATGCCGGTCAAGGAGAGCGTTTCCTCACCATCAACGCTCGGCTGCTTGCCGCGCAATCAATCGCGACGGGAATGGCGATTGTGCTCGGATCTTTCATTGCCCAAGTATCTTGGAGCGCCCTCTACGTATGTGTCTCCGTTTTCTATCTCCTGCAGCTTTTCCTTCTGTATCCCATTGAGAGGACGGAAGCGACCCGTTCTGAAAGCTCTGAAAAGGGAAGGTTTGACGCGGCCAAGATGTTCAGACGCGAAACCTGGCGTGTTGGAGAATCCGCTTTTGCGGTATTGCTTCTTCTAATCGGCACAAGCATGCTCGATGGATTCTATGGGAGTTATTACAACTTGAATCAGCTGGTATTCGACGCATTTGATGCTCCCGTCTCCATAATAGGAATCTTTTTCGGTGCATCCTATGCAGTAAATGCGACGGCCTACATTGCAGCAGATTTCTTCTCATTGCGTTTCGGGAAAAGAAATACCATGCTCGGCTCGATGCTAATCGAGGCTGGCCTTTTCATGATTCTTCCGTGGTTCGCTTCAAATCCGCTGTGTTTGTTTGGCCTTAGCATGGTGCTTTGTTTTCTCCCAGAAGTGGTGTACATCACTTCGGAAAACTTAATCCAAGACGCGATAGCGGACGATCTCCGCGCGACGATCCTTTCCGTCGCGTCTCTGGTAAGGGCTCTCTTTTCTGCAGTGTTTTTCTCCATATTTGGACATGTGTTGGGGTTATATCCCATTCAGATAGCGCTCGGTATTATTGGTGCAATCGCGATAGCAATTACCGCCGTTGTTTCATTAAAAATGGTTGGAATACAGGTCTCCAAGAATTGATATATCGATTGACGAGCTATCCGAAGCGTCGAGCCTTCTTGATGGACATGACTATTCGTCACAAATCATTCCGCGCATCGCCGGGGTTCCAGTAATACTCGATATATCTGGATGCCCTCATTCCCCTTTTTGAAGGTCCCAAATTGACTACCCGTGTTGGTTTGGCTAGGTTCGGGTGCTGTCCGTGCCGTGGGGTAAAATCGTTCAGTCAGAACACGAACCCGCATCGGAGCTCATCACATGGCATTCGTCCATCTGCACAATCACACTGTTTTCTCCATGCTCGACGGCGCAACCCGTATCCAGGATATGGTCAACCGCGCCGTAGAGCTGGGCATGCCCGCCGTCGCCATTACCGACCACGGCTACATGTACGGCGTACCCGACCTGGCGCTGGCCTGCGACGCCGTCAACCACAACACGCCCGAGTACAAGACATGGAGCCACGACAAGGCCTTCTTGGAAAAGGATCGCCGTGACGAGCTGGTGGAGCCCGACCCCGAGGCAAACCCGCGCGAGCATGCCCAGTACGTCAAAGACATGGCCATGTGGGACGAGAAGGGCAACATCGACGAGCTCAAGCCGCCCCTGGTCATCAAGCCCATCTTTGGCTGCGAGGTTTACTTTACGCCGGACGAGACGCTCGCCCGCGACCACAAGCCCGAGCTTTACCACATGATCCTTCTGGCCAAGGACCAGGAGGGCTACGTCAACCTGATGCAGACGGTCTCCGAGGCCGCCGTGCAGGGCTTTTACTACAAGCCGCGTGTGACGCTCGACAACCTGCGCCGCCATGCCAAGGGCATGATCTGCACCAGTGCCTGCATCGCGGGCATCATCCCCAAGTACATCGACCGCGGTGACATGGAGGGCGCCATCAAATGGGCCGAGACCTTCCGTGACACCTTCGAGCCCGGCGACTTCTACATCGAGATCCAGGAACATGGCATTACCACCGACAACGGCCTGACCGACGAGCAGATGGACCGCGCGCTCATCGATATCGCCAAGCAGGTGGGCGTCAAGGTCATCGCCACCAACGACTTCCACTACCTGCGCCGCGAGGACGCGCCCGTGCAGGACGTCATCATGTGCATCGGTATGAACGCCAAGGTCGACGACCCCAACCGCATGCGCATGACCGGATCGGAGTTTTATATGAAGACCGAGGAGGAGATGCGGGCGATGTTCCCGTATTGCCCCGAGGCCTGCGACAACACGCTCGAGATCGCCGACAAGTGCTACGTCGAGCTCGACTGGGACTCCATCATCCTGCCGCGCTTCCCGTTGCTCGACCCCGGCGAGACGCACGAGAGCCAGTTCCGCCGCGAGTGCGAGAAGGGCCTGCGCCAGCACTACGGTGACGACTGGGCCACGCGCGAGATCGGTGGCGTCAACATCAAAGAGCGCTTTGAGTACGAATACAAAGTCATTTGCGACAAGGGCTTCGCTGCCTACTTCTTGATCGTTGCCGAGTACGTGCAATGGGCCAAGGACAACGGCATCGGCGTCGGCCCCGGCCGTGGCTCGGCCGCCGGCGCTATCGTCGCCTACGCCATGAACATCACCGCGTTCGACCCGCTCGAGAACGGCTTGATGTTCGAGAGGTTCCTGTCTCCGCAGCGTACCGAGATGCCCGATATCGATATGGACTTCGACGATGAGCGGCGCCTCGAGGTCGTGGAGCACGTTCGCCAGCTCTACGGTCCCGAGAAGGTCACCCACGTCATCACCTACTCGACCATTAAGGCCAAGCAGGCCATCAACGACGCCGCACGCGTCCTGGACTACCCGGTCTACATGGGCCAGCGCCTGTCCAAGATGGTCTCGAGCGACCCCAAGGTCAAGCTCAAACAGGTGCTCGACAAACAACCCGGCAAAGAGGATCTGTTTAACCCCGATTTTGCCGAGGCCTATAAAAAGGACGACGACGCCCGCCGCATCATCGACACGGCGCTCTCGATCGAGGGCCTCACCCGTGGCGAGGGCGTACACGCGTGCGCCGTTCTGATCTGCCGCG
The DNA here is from genome assembly GCA_900554595.1 of uncultured Collinsella sp. Lineage (GTDB taxonomy): Bacteria > Actinomycetota > Coriobacteriia > Coriobacteriales > Coriobacteriaceae > Collinsella. The sequence continues at coordinate 7,509 of USHZ01000095.1, forward strand.
ACCCCGTCAACGAGCACGTGCCCACCAAGCTCGATACGAAGGGCGGCGTCGAGATTACCCAGTACGAGGGTCATACCGTCGCCGACATGGGCCTGCTCAAGATGGACTTCCTGGGCCTGCGTACGCTGACGGTTATCTCCAAGGCCAAGGCAAACATCAAAAAGAACTTCGGCATCGACATCAAAG
>USHZ01000096.1 GCA_900554595.1 uncultured Collinsella sp.
GGACCTGGCTTGCGCACTGCCGTTTGAGCCGGCGGCACCGGTGCCCACATCGACGGGCGAGGCCGAGTAGCCCGCGCGGTCGACGGCGGTGCAGATATCGTCGGGGGAGACCTGCGCGGGGTCGTAGTCCACCAGCATAGAGCCGGCGAGCAGATTGACCGCGACGCTTTGGACGCCGTCGAGCTTGCTCACGGCACGGTCCACGTGCGCCTGACAGGCGGCGCATGTCATGCCACCCACATCGAATTTATCTTGAGCCATGGCTTCTCCTTTCTGTGACGTAGTGTCGGAAATGTTAACCATCCGATACTATACACCCATACCCCCTGGGGGTGTACAGTACAGAAATAATATATGACATTTCGTTACAGATGAGAATGGATGGTTGGCCGATGGCCCGTCCCAACCAATCATCTCAATCTGTAACATCTGGACCGTTTTGCCTGCTAGATGTTACAGATCGAGACAATCTCGGAGCAGATGCCCCGGCCATACAACGTAAAACGCCGGGGCGCCCGTGTGGTAGACGTCCCGGCGCATGTCAGGCGGGGTTTGCGAAGCGGCGGGAGGGAGGAGAAGCCGCCCTCCCGAAATCCTTACTCCTGACGACGTTTCTTGTCGGTTAGGAAGACGCCGGCGGCTACAAGCACGACGCCTCCGATGACAAACGTCTCACCGGCGAGCGCGGCACTGTCGCCTGTGGTGGGAAGTGCCGAGTTGGCGGCCGTCTTGGCGTTGCTGGCAGACGGCTTTCCAGCAACCGGCTTAGCGGCAGCCTGCGTGATCTTGGCCTGCTCGGCCTTCGCCGCCTCTTGCTCCTGGCGGGCGATCTCGTCCTTCAGGGCTTGCTCGGCGGCTACGCGTTTTGCCTTCGCCTCGTTGTAGCCGTTGAGAGCTGCGGCGTAGGCGGGCGTTGCAGCATCAAGGTCTGCCTGAGCGGCATCAAGTGCGGCCTTTGCGTTATGTTCCGCCTGCTTGGCGGCGACGCACTTGGCAAAGAGGGCATTGAGCGTATCGTTCGCGTTTGCGTCAGAGCCAGCAGCAATGCCGTTTTCGACGTTGATGGACTTGAGCTTTCCGAGGGTAGCGACAGCGGCATCTGATGCGGCCTGAGAATTCTCGACCGCTTGCTCGGCGTTCGCGATAGCATCATTTGCCGCACTAAGGGCGACTCCGGCCTCGGTAACTGCTGCGTCGGCGTCCTGCTTGGCCGCCTCGGCGGTGGCAAGATTATCGGCCGCATTGCTCAGGGCGTCGGCATGGGCCTTCTTTGAAGCAAAGTCGTTTTTCGCCGTGGTCAGATCGCTCGCGGCGTGCTCCGCGTTCGCCGCCTTGTCCTCGGCGTTGTCCATCGCGGTGCCGAGGGCCTGCTTCTTGGTAACCTCGTCGAGCTTCGCCTTTGCGAGAGCACTCTGGGCAGACGTCTGGGCTGCCGTGGCTTCATCAAGCGCCTGATGGGCCTTGTCAGCCTTCTCCTGAGCCGCAGCAACATCGGCAGAATACTTTGCGAGCTCATCGCTGGCGGCGGCGTAGGCGGCCTGCTTGTCTGCAGCGGCATTCTTTGCGTTTTCGAGATCTGTCGCGCGTACCGCAACAGTCTGCTGCGCTTGGTCGCATGATGCCTGTGCGGCGTTAACGTCATCCTGCTTTCGAGTGGCTGCGGCCTTCGCGGCAGCTGCCTGCACGTTGGCGGTCTCTGCGACCTTTTGCGCAGTGTCGCGTTCCGACTGGGCTGTGGCTACGGCAGTTGCAGCGGCGGCGACGCTATCGCTCTGCTTGTTTGCTGCCTGCTGCTTATGCTCGACCGCGGACGCGGCTTCGCTTGCGGTTTCGTCGGCCTTCTGTTTGTTTTGGGATGCTAGCTGGAGTGCAGCTTGCTTGCTGGCAAGATCTTTCTTGGCGGTCTCGAGTTTGCTTCCCGCGTTTTTGAGTCCGTTGACGTAGCCGTTAAGCGTCTGCTCGAACTCGTCGACGGACATGGCAGAGCTTGTCCAATCGTGGTCGGGCTTCCATGGCGAGGCCGTCTGGGCGGTAAAGGATGCGGTGTCTCCGTATTCGTTGTTGCGAGCGGTGTTGAGTCCAGTACCCATGACTGTGTAGTTGGGATTAATACAATTGATGTAATGGCCCACCATTGCGTTCTTGCCGCAGTTTTTAGTGACGTAACTGTCGATCTTGTCGGCATGTGAGTGATAGAAGGCGTAGGCAGCCTTTCCCGTGAGATTGTGGACGTCAAACTTGGCCGCCACCGCCTCGTCAAAGTACGCCTTTTCCTCCGTAATCCATCCCTGGCATGGATCGCTGTAGCCCCACGAGAGATTCTCTGCCACCTTAAACTGGTTTGCGTGCTCGATGTTCGAGCTCGACCAGTTCGCATCGGCAATTGCCGCTGCGACAAGGTTGTACGTTACGTTGAGCGGATTCAAGCCAACGGAAACGCGGTAGCTGTTAATCGACTTCATAACGGTGACGGCCGAGATCATATTGTCGAGCGAGGTCGCATCGTCGCTATCGCCAACATGGGTGGCGTCCTTATACAGGCAGTTCTCGATAATCGTGACTGCCTCATTGGCGCCGACGGACTTAAAGAACCCAATAGCACCTTGCTTGAGCGTGGACTCGGCAGAGCCTGCTGCCTGCTGGGCGGCGTCGACGGCAACTTGAGCAGACTGAACCGCGGCTTGAGCTAACTGCAGTTCGTTCTGAGCTTGCGCGACCGCCTCGTCTGCGGCCGTCTTTGCTGCCTTTGCGTCCTCGATGGCCTTATTCGCCTCATCGAGCTTGGCAAGCTCGGCGCTATGGGCTGCCTTCGCGTCCTCGAGGGCCTCGTCCTTTGCGGAGACTGCGGCATTCGCAGTATCGAGCTCGGACTTCTTTTGCTTGGCATTCTGCTTTGCGGCATCAAGCTCCGATTGTGCTGCGGCAAGATTTTTTTGCTTCTGAGTCTGATCCTGCCGGGCGTTTTCTAGAGCCTTCTCAGCGTTTGTCTGGGCGCTCTTTGAGGCGTCAAGATCAGCCTTGGCAGCATCGACCTTTGCCTGGGCGGCGTCATACTCCGGGCCCTCGGCGCCTGCCTTTGCGGCCGCCAAATCGGCTTGTGCGCTGTCATACGCTGTCTGTGCTGCGACTACCTTACCATCCGCGGCGGTCTTTTCCTGCTGAGCGGAAGCCAGCGTACCTGCCGCTTCGTCGTAAGCGCTCTGCGCGGCGCTCTGAGCCTGCTGAGCGTCGGCGAGCGCGGAATCGGCAGTGGCCTTCGCAGCCTTTGCTTGGTCCAGAGCGGCCTGCGCATCTGCGGCAGCCTGCTCGGCGACCTTGATTTCCTCCGGCGTTGCGTTGACGGCTGCCTTCTGGGCTGCCTCGAGCTTTGCCTGCGCATCAGCTGCCGCCTGCTTCGCGGCATCAAGGGCCTTCGACTTGTCCTCGGCGTCGGTCTTGGCTGCATCGAGCTTTCCTTGGGCATCCTTCAGCGTGGCACTGGCGCTGTCGGCCGCCTTGACGCTTTCATCGAGCTGGCGAGCATATTCGGCACGCGCGGCGGTCTCTGCCTGCGAATTATCGGAGACGGAGGCGTCATAGGTACTTTGTGCGTTGTCGCGGGCCGCCTGCTTTTCGGTATAGGGGGCAGCCACCGTGTCGTAGTCGGATTTGGCGTCTGCCTCGGCAGCCTTTGCGGTGTCGATCGCAGCCTGCAAGTCGGCAATCTTCTGGGCGTTTGCCTTTACTGCGGAGCCTGCCGCCTCGCCGGCGTGGACAGCAAGCGGGGACATGATCGCGTCCTGTGCCGTGGTATCACTCGCATCGTTGGCAAATGCCGAGAACGGCGCGAGCAGCGACGAGCCAGTCATAGCGATGGTGGTTGCCGCGGTGACGGCGAGTCGTGTTGCCTTGTGGCCCGAGAATGTGGGGCGAGGCTCGGCGACGCCTGAGACTTCCAAGTGTTTAGGTGCGTACTTTGCCATTTCTTCTCCCAATCGTTGAAGGGGTACCTATGACAATTTGTACGTTACAACCGCCGAAAGGGTTCCTGTTGCGCAACATTGGCAAGGAAATGTCGACACACTTGAGTCACATTTATGAGGCGAAGTTTTCGGCAAGCTAATGTCTCGTTCTGTAACATCTAGACCTGTATCTGCCGAGCTAGTGTTACAGATCGAGACAATTGCCGGGGAAGGGTCCCGTTACGGCAAGACGCCCGCCGCCTAGATACAGAATCCCGGGATCACACAGGTTAGCTTGTTTGGCTTTTCCGCAGGCGTTGCGTACGTAAAGACGTCGCCGTCGTGTCCCACGCGATTCATATAGAGTGTGCCTTCGCTCTCCGATGTGTCGGGACTCGCCGTTCGTTCCCACCAACAGGTGTCCTTGCCCTTCCACTGGCGAACCAACGTCTCGTTCGTGGAATACGGACTCACCTTGAGCTCGCGGAAGAGTTGGTACTCCTTGCCCTCGCCGTTATAGATGTCGGCCAGGTAGTGAAAGTCCTTGGCAAACGAATCGGGCGGTTGCGTACCGCACAGCTCGACCATGGCGGGCAGCCAAAGGGTTGCGGGCAACTCGCTCAGACACGAAGCGCTTCTGGCGGCGCCAACGTTATTTGAGATCTTTTTGACGGATTTGATGAGTGCGCGCAACTCGTTGGGCAGCAGCTTAAGGCCGTCGCCGTTGAGCCATTCCCGCAGCTCGCAATCTGCCCAGCCGGCGCTCGGCGGTTCAGCCGCAGCGTTGCGCTCGGCAATACCCGCGTCGAACATAAACGTCAGCCCGGCCTTGCCCGTCCCGTCCAGAAGCTCATCGTGGCGGATGCCCACAAGCTGCGCGCCAACCTGCAGTCCGTTGGTGAGCGTGACACGCTTGGTACACGGATAGGGGATATGCCCATCGGCATCGAGCAGGTGATAGCGCTTGGCAATCTCGCGTGCCTCGCTACGGGTCTCGGCGGCCTTAATCTTGAGCGAAATCTCCTGCAGCTGATCCCAAGTGTAGTCGTCAAGCGAACCGCGGATGCCGTCCAGGTAGTCGGGGATGCCAAAGCCATGGGTCGCCGCCCCAATGACACTGAGCCCCGCAACGGCTGCAACGACGCCACCGATAATAAAGCGGCGGCGGGTCATGGCATCGTGCCGGGCCTGCTCCAGGATCTCTCGCGCGCGCTCGCCGGCGACGTCGACCTTAAGGTGCGTGCCAGAATCGATATCAATTGCGGCCTCGTCTCCTGCGCCCTCGCGGTCCTCAGATTCTGCAACGGGGAGGTATGCCGAGAGCGCCTCGAGCATCTGCTGCTCGGTGGGGCGATCGCCCTGTTCAACCGAGATGCCTTTCATGATGATCTGGACAAGCGCCTTGTCGCTCTCGCAGCGCGGCTCGAGCGGTGCCGGTTTGGTCTTGGTCTTTATGAGGTAGAACGAGCCGGTTGCCGCGGCACCCGTCGACTCGACATCGAACGGCTTGCGACCGCTGTAGAGCTGGTACAGAATGCTCGAAAGCGCATAGACGTCGATCACGGGCGAGCGGCGAAGGGCCGCGATGCCTTCGATATCCTGCGTGAGCATTTCGGGCGCGGCATATGCGGGTGTGGCAAAACGCCAAATGTCGGCACGTCGGGTGATTGTGTCGTCGCCGAGTGCCATGGTCGCGGAGCCCATGTCGATGAGGCAGGGGTCAAAGGAGCAATCGGCAATCTGCTGCTTGAGCGTTCGGCTGGTGGTGCGGAACATGATATTGGCAGGCGACAGGTCGCGATGGATGACCGGATTCACGAGGCCTTGGGTCATCAAGAGCGCGCGAAGCACGGCGTTTCCGACGGCGGCGACCATCTGGGTGGTCAGCCCGCCCGAGGCGTCGTGCGGAAGCAAGGGCAGCGCCTGCTTGAGCGAGGTGCCCTCGACCCACTCCATGAGGATGAGTGGGTCATCCTCGCACGATCCGTAGCCATAGACGCGCGGAAATCCGCGCAGGTGCGAGACGGTACACAGATGACGATACTCCTCGAACAGCGCGGCGGTGTTGGCCAGGTGAGCGGCCGATTGCTCGGCGGAGCGGTCGGGGGCTTGGCCGGAAAGGATGGCGTTGTCCTTGAGTAGCTTGACGGCAAAGACCTCGCCGCTCGTGTTGGTCGCGCGCAGCACGTGCCCGATGTTGCCGTTGTTGCGGTGGGCCGTCTGGAGAATAAGCGTCATAAACCGACGCTTGGCGTCGTCCTCGGCGCTGGGGTCGACCGCCACGGCGGTGTCGAACGTGTCAAGACGGATGAGTTTGTCGCCATAGGCGCTATCGGTAGTATCCATGGCGTTCCTTTGTCTAGCATGGGTTGCTGCGCGTATACGTGGGCAGTGTGGATATCGGTAAAGTACCATGATAGCCACACTGCCCACGTATACCGCTGAGTATTGTCGTTTACGACGCAGAAGGTAGAAGACGAAAGACGGACGGCGACCGTCTTTCGATCGCCGTCCGCGCTAGTCCACAATGACAAGGAATGTCGTGTAGAGACCCAGATGGAGCCTGTCGCTGTTTTCGATTTCCTCCGGGGGATAGACTTTGCCGGGCTCGCGTTGGTCGCGCGGCGGCTCGATTACGATATCGCCGTCGCCCGCGCCCGATTCGAGCACTGTGCCGTTGGTCGACCCAAGGCCCTGGGCGTACCAGTGTCCGCCTTCGAGCCAAATGCGGAGATGCTCGCGCGATGCATCAGCGCCTACATCGGTGATGCTGGGCGAGGTTTTGGGCAAGGACCCAATTACCGTGCCGCGCGGATCGCGTGTGAGGGGATGGATTTGCATGTCGGCGCAGTTGTCGGCATGGGTTCTGAGCAGACCGAGGTTGGGGGCGACAGTGCGCGGCTGCTCCAGGCTGCTCATAAAGCCACGTCCGACGGTAGTTTCGGTGGTGCCAAAGTGCCCGCCTGTCTTGCTGTCGCAAAAGCGCTCGACGGTGGCCACGCCTTGGATGGGGTCAGCGAGCGCCCCCGTTGCCACAAAGAGCATAAGGTAAAGCGTACTCTTCTCGCGCACGGCATTGCCGTCAAAGTTGTCGATGTGATTGAGGGCATTTGCATATAGGCGGCTGTCCAGCTTGTAGCTGGCGAGAGCCGACATCATTTCGTTGGCGGCCGGGCCGCGATAGTGCTCGGCGATTGCCTGATAGGCGGACTCGCCGCCGCCGAGCTTGCTGCAGATTGCCGCGGAAAGATTGAGCGTGGTGACGGCAAAGTCGCTGTAGATGGCGGGCGCGCACTGGTCAGGCTCGCGATGGACGATGTAACGGGTGAGATACGAGCGGTTGGAAGAGCATTTCTCGAGCAGGGTACTGCCGAGATAAGAGTTTCCATTGATGAGCATTCGGGCGATCTCGAGATGTTTAAGACCGCCGAACGAGCGAATATCGTTATAGAGGACCGAGCAAGGCGTCTCTGCTGCCACGGATACCTCCTTTGATTGCTTCCTAGCCAATAAGGCGATAGGAATTAATGGCCCCCGGTGGGCGACGTATTAAATGGCTGCGCAATATGTAGCGTAACCAAAGCAACATTATAGGCCACATATTCTATACTTCAGGAAGAGCAAGAGATTTGGTTTGGACTG